>NZ_JBEOVA010000001.1:469261-552611 GCF_040295225.1 Streptomyces sp. NPDC002896
CGTGGTGGCGTCCACGCCGGTGGTGGTGCTCTGGCCCTGACCCCGGCCGGTGACGACGACTACTACGACAAGAAGGACGACTACGGCAAGGACGACAAGAAGGACGACTACGGCAAGGACGACAAGAAGGACGACTACGGCAAGAAGGAGCACGACAAGGGCTACGACAAGCCCAAGGGCGGAGTCCACGCCGGCGGCGGCGGTCTCGCTCAGTCCGGAAGCAGCATCGCAGCGGGTTCCGCGCTGCTGCTCGCCGGCATCGGCGCCGGCACGTACATCCTGCGGCGCCGCAACGCCTCGGGTGTTGCATAGGCCTGATTCAGGCCATAGGCCTGATTCAGGCACCCTCGCCAGTCGCTGCGCTGTCGCGGTCGCCCTCGGAGGGCGGCCGCGGCCGCGGCTTTTCACTCGGACCGCTCTCGCGGCCCCCGCCTCACCGCCGCCCGTTCATGAAAGGCACCGTTCCATGGCCGCCCCGCAGTCGCCCGAGCCGAACAAGCCCCGGACCGCGCTTGCATCCCGTACCCTCGTCCGCGCCATGCTGTGGCCCGTAGCAGCAGTGGTGCTGGGCGCTCTGCTCATCCACAACTCCCTGGAGCCGCCCGCGGATCTGAAGCCGCAGGCCCGGCCCTCGGCGATCGCCTCCGCCACGCCCAGCCCGTCCAGCACGCTCAGCAAGCCGAAACCGAGTCCCTCTGCCACCGGTCCAGTACTGCCCCGCTCGGTGCCCAAGCAGATCTCGATCCCAGCGATCTCCGTCGATGCGCCGTTCACGTCGTTGTCCCTCGCCGCCGACGGGCGGCTCAACCCGCCGCCCGTGAACAACGACAATCTCGTCGGCTGGTACAAGGGCGGTGCGTCACCCGGCGAACGCGGCGCGTCGATCGTCGTGGGCCACGTCGACACCAAGACCGGTCCGGCGGTGTTCATGGGGCTCAGCGAGCTCCAGCCCGGAAACAGGGTCGACATCACGCGCACGGACGGCAGCGTCGCGCATTTCAAGGTCGACTCCGTCGAGACCTTCAGCAAGGCGGAGTTCCCCAACGACCGGGTCTACGACGACACTCCCGACCCGGAACTGCGCCTCATCACCTGCGGCGGCGACTACAACAGGGTGGCCCAGGACTACGAGGACAACGTGGTCGTGTTCGCCCACCTCGACTCCGTCAAGCGCGCCTGAGTCCCGGCCGGTTCCAGGCTGTCCGACCCACGGGTGCCCGTCGTATCTCCGGCGGGCACCCGGCGCATGCTCGGCTCGAGGAGCCTGCGCCGCCGGTCACCTGCCGTCGGTCACTTGAGGTTGTTCGCCAGCCGTCGGTCACTTGAGGTCGTTCGCGTCGATGTAGCCCGAATCGATGAGGACGTCCTTGTAGTTCCCCTTGTCGACGCTCACCGGCTTGATGAGGTACGCCGGGACGACCTTCTTGCCGTTGTCGTACGACGTGGTGTCGTTGATCATCGGCTTGCGGTGGTGGAGCACCGCGTTGACCATGCTCGCGGCGACCAGGGCGAGGTCGCGGGTGTCCTTGTAGATGGTCTGGGACTGCTCCCCGTCCTTGATGGACTGGACCGAGGGGGTCTCGGCGTCCTGGCCCGTGACGATGGGCAGGGGCTTCGTGGCGGTTCCGTAACCCTGCTTCTTCAGCGCGTTGATGATGCCGATGGACATGCCGTCGTACGGCGAGAGGACGGCGTCCACGCGACTGTTGGCGTACGTTGAGCCGAGCACCCTGGTCATACGTTTCTGCGCGGTGGCGCCGTCCCAGCGGAGGGTGGTGACCTTCTTGAACTCGGTCTCCCCGGACTTCACGACGAGTTCCTTGTCGTCGATGTAGGGCTTCAGGACGCGCATCGAACCGTCCCAGAAGAAGCGGGCGTTGTTGTCGTCGGGGGAGCCGGCGAACAGTTCGATGTTGAGGGGGGTCTTCGCGGTGCCGTTGACCAGTCCGAGGTGTTCCGCGATGTACGTCGCCTGGAGTTCGCCGACCTGCGCGTTGTCGAAGGTGGCGTAGTAGTCGACGTCGGGGGTGCCCAGGATCAGCCGGTCGTAGGCGATGACCGGGATGTTGGCGGCTGCGGCCTTCTTCAGGACGTCGGTGAGCGAACGCCCGTCGACCGAGGCGATCACCAGGGCGTCGACTCCCTGGTCGATCATCGACTCTATCTGTGCGACCTGGGTCTTCGGGTCGTTGTCGGCGTACCTCAGCTTGCTCTCGTAGCCGTACTCCTTGAGCTCGTTGACCATGTTGTTGCCGTCGTCTATCCACCGCTGCGACACCTTCGTGGGCATCGCTATGCCGACGGTCGCGCCCTCGCTGCTGGCTGCGTCGCTGTCCGAGCCGCAGGCGGTGAGAGTGAGGGAGAGAACCGACGCGGCGATGGCCGCAGCGAGCGGAGTGCGGGCGCGCATGCTGATCGTCCCTTACAGATATGGAGAGGCAGTCTGTGGAGCGTGGCTTTTCGAGGAGTGCGGTGAGTGCGGGAGTTCGGCGGTTCGGGGAGTGCGGCAGTACGGGGAGTTCGATGCGGGGCCGTGCTGAGTCCCCGCGCCAGAGGACCGGCACCGTACCGAATCAGTGCGTGCGGCTCGTACGTCCGGTGATCGCCGCCCCTGTGACCGGTGCCTGGATGCGGGGAACCATCCAGGAGCGGCCGTCTCACCGGATCTCGGTGAGGCGTTGGAGCGTCGGACCGGACGGTGTGTGCGTCAAGCCGGCACTCGACTGATCCCGCACAGAGACAAGGCCGGGTTGACCGTGCCCCGCCAGCGAGGCCCTCGGGTGTGGAGTGGCGGGCAGCCTACCTCAGACACACACATTCACCACAGCCCCCTCGGTGACCTCCGTATACATCACCAAACCGACCGGCCGGAAGGTTCGCCGGCCGACGCCCGTCGAGGCCGCCGCGCTCGACCGCACGGAGGCTGCGGCGAGGCCGGGTTGACGGATGTTCGACCCGGGCTGTGACCTGCTCGGCCGTCGGCCACCGCTGGTGCCTCATGTCGCACACGGCCGGCTTCCCTGACCCGTTGTACTCTCGCGGCCTGACCAACACCACGGAGATCATCAACCCTTCGCGTGGCGGCTGCCGGACGCCCTCCGGGGGAGGGACGCACCATGCCGGCAGGAGAGCCGGAAGAGAAGCCCGAACAAGAGCGGGAAGAGAAGCCCGAAGAAGGCGGCGACGGTGGAACCGCCCCGGAGGGTGGATCCGGCGGGGCCACAGGGGACAGCCGCGGTCTCTTCGCCGCCCTCTCCCGGGGGTTCGTCCTCTGCGGGACGCGCTTCCTGTCGCTGCTCTACGAGGGACTGCAGGCGGCGGGCTCCATCTGGGTGCACCCACCGCCCCCCGAAGTCCCCTCACCGGAGCCGCCGCGGCACATGCTCGACGCCCCGCCCGACGGACACCCGGAACGGCTGTGTCCCCAAACGCCCCTGTCGCCCGACGAGATCGACATCTGGGCGCGTCTCTACACCGATCCCTGATCCGCTGGTCGCGGTGCCGATTCTGGAGAGCGGCTCCAGTGTCACCTTCGGTCATCTCGGTCAGCCTCAGCTCCGACGCCTGATGGAGGATCACCGCGGTTCTCCTGTGCGGTCAGCTGCGTAGGAAGTAAAGGATCGTCGTGGTCCCTGCGGTGGTCAGGAGGAGGCCCCGCAGCAGCCAGGCGGGGAGACGGCGTGCCAGGTGGGCGCCGCCGAAGCCGCCCACCGCCGCACCGACCAGCATGGTCGCGAGGATCAGCGGGGAGCCCAGGGCGTCCGAGGTGATGAGGAGCAGCGCGGTCGCGGCGACGTAGATGGCCGCGAGCTGGGTGACCCGCATCGGGTTGCTGACCGCGGCGTCGAGGCCGAGGCCGACGCTCCACAGCGCCAGCATCATGATGCCTACGGCACCGCCGAAGTATCCGCCGTAGATGGCGAGCAAGAACTGGCCGATCAGGACGGCCCGCGAACTCATGCCGACCGGGCGGCCGAGCGCTCCGCTCAGCGCGCGGGACAGGCGGCCCCCGAAGGCGAGGAGCAGCGTGGCGAAGGCGAGCAGCCACGGCACAGCGGCCTCGAACAAGGCCGCCGGCAGCGCCAGCATGAGCCCGGCGCCGACGCTGCTCCCGGCCATGCTGATCGCCGTCAGCGCCCTGGTGGACGCCCCTCCGAGCGGGATGATCTCGCGCCGGTAGACCGACGCGCTGACCACGGCTCCGGGGACCAGGGCAATGGTTGACGACGCGTTCGCCGTCACGGGAGGCAGGCCGACCGCGATCAGAGCGGGCAGCGCCACGAACTTGCCGCCACCACCGATGGCGTTCAGCACTCCGGCACCAGCACCGGCCAACAGGACGAGCATCATCTCGGGCACCTGCCGAGGATCACCCCCGTGGCCGCGGGCCCACAATGCGTAATCGGTGTACTCAGCCTAAGGCTGCGCCATAGGCTCATGAGGGTGCGCTATGACTTGGACGATCTGCGGCTCTTCCTGGACATCGTGGCGGAGGGGTCGATCACGGCGGGCGCTCGCCGGATGCACCTGAGCCTGCCTTCGGCCAGTGCCAGGGTGCGCTCGCTCGAGCACCACGCCGGGGTGGCACTGCTGATCCGCGGCCGACGGGGAGTCCGGCCCACCCCGGCCGGGACGACGTTGGCCCGGCACGCGCGCGAGGTCCTCGCCCAGACGGCGCGGCTCGAGAGCGCCGTCGCGAGCTATAGCCGGTCCCCGACCGCTCCACTGATCCTGCTGGGCGGCGGCTCTGCGATGCATCGACTCGTGCCGCAGGCTCTGGTCTCGTTCCTCAGGGCGCACCCGGACGTCGACGTCACGGTTTCCGAGAGCCGCACCCCGCAGACTGTGCGGATGCTCGCCGACGGCGAGGCGGACCTGGGAGTCGTTCTGGACGACGAGGCCCACGACTGCGGCCTGCACATGGAGCCCCTCGGCGACGACTCCCTCGTTGTGATCGGCCAGGCCGGCGGGATTCTCGCCGGCCGAACCGCGTTGACCTACAGCGAGGTCGCCGAGCACCCTCTCGTCGGGCTCGACGCCGACTCCTCGCTGCGACGCTGGATCGAGAAGCACCTCGGTCCACACGCTCCGGTCGTGCGATACCGCACCAGCGTTGCAACCTCAACGTCCTCGTCGCCCTCGCGGCCGCCGGCGTCGGGCTCGCCGTCGTACCACGCCGCGCCATCGACCCAAGCCGGCCACTCGACGTGTGCGAACTACAGGAGCCCTGGGCGCGCCGCCAGCATCTGCTGGCCTGGGGCGTCAAGGACCGCGTCTCGTCGACGGCCACCGCGGCGCTTGCAGAACACCTGCGCCACGCGGCACTCTCCGAGCCTTCCTCCCGCAACGCATCTGAGGCATTCTGAGGCTTGTTGGTGAGTTGACCTGGGCAAACGGCCAGGACATGGCCTCGTTGAGCTCGGCCGCTTTCACCGTGATTCCCCGCTGTTCCCCGCTCGATCTGGTGCGGTTGTGGTGCGGGCCGAGCGGCGTACGGTCGGGGGACGCCATGGTCGTAGGGCGGTTGTCAGTGCCCATGGCTAGGGTCCCAGACGCGCGGTCGGCTTCCGAGGTGTCCAGCTCTGTAGAGCAGCTGCGTCCCCGGCTTTGTCTGGGGGCGGCCCGGGACCAACCCGGGACCTAACCAACGGTCGGGCTTCGTCGATGGCCAAGAGTGAGACCTGCCAGCGCCGGCCGCGCACCAATCACTGCCGTACGCCGAGGGCAAGCGCACGCTTTCCAACTGTGGTGGTGGGGCGGTGTGCAGGGGCGTCACCTGGGTTCATGGGCGGCTGGGCGTCGGCGCTGGGACGGCTTTGTCGTCTGAACGGCGCTGAACGAGACGGGGCTAGAGGCCGCGCAGTGCCTCGGAGAGGTCGCCGTAGGCGCTCCAGCAGGTGACGCTGCCGTCGTCGTTCAGACTGCCCATGTACCAGTCGTCATCGTTGACGGCTTTCACCAGGCAGAGCCCGTGGAATCCCAAGACGATCTCGGGGTGGAGCCGCTCGCCTTGTGCCGGCCCGCCTGTCACGACTCGATCGGTGTCGAGAGGTGTGGCCTCCCAGTCGCCGGAGACCTTACGGATCTCCTCCAGGGTCCAACCTGCCGGGAGCTGCCTGCCTGCCATCCAATGATGATGACAGCCACCGTACGCGCCGAGTGCGGCACGGCTTCTCAGAGCACCTTTAGGAGTTCGAGCGCGGGCGCTCTGGAGGCGCCTCACCACAGAGGCGCCTCACCACAGAGGGGCACGGTCATGCCTGACTGCCCTGGACCGCTGGTGTTCCTCGACGTTGATGTCAGCCGTGGATGTCACCCACGTCCGTTGAGGGCGTCCGCGAGGGCCTGGGCTTGGCTTGGTGTGATGCCGAGGGCGAGCGGTATGTGGCGGGGGCTGTAGGACGACGCGCACACGGCGATCGGGCTGTCAGTAGTCACGGTCCAGTGGGGTTCACTATCGGGCTCCTGCTCGCCGACCAGAACTGTTGCCAACTCGTCAGCTACGTCAGAACGTATGCCACAGTGGGCCAGCGCTTGCGCCACCATGTGGCGGGCTTCGGGGGGCATGTCGGCATCGCCGAGCATCGGTAGTAGGAGCAGAAGGCGCTGTGAGCCATCGGTCAGACCTTCACTGCTGTGCTGCGTGGCCTCAGTGAGTATGGCGAGCTCCGTCCACGACAAGCCGGGGCCGGCCTCGTCAGCGCCGCACTGGCCGAGGTAACCAAGTCGTCCCCACTCGGGGTGGCGCACGAAGAAGTCGACGTTGTTCACGTCGTGAAAGTTGGCATACACAACGTAAGCGGTATGCCCACCTGTGAAGGGGACGCGCAGCACAGGCCAGAGTTCTTCAGGGTCACCGAGGCGCTCCACCATCTCCTCGTAGACCGACGCGTCCACCCCGTAGCGTTCTGGATCCTCGCTCGGATCGCCCACGGTCAACATGAGGTGCGCGAGCCAGAAGGCGGGCTCCCGCGCGAGATCCTCGCCTGCTACCAGCTCGCAGTCCTCGAGATATTCGGGGATGTGCACCGTGAGAGCCATGCGCGGAGCGTACTCGCCGTCATCGCGTTCCCATCCGTGAGGGCCCGGAGCACCGTCCCGCCCGACACCGGGCTGGGCGCGGACAACACCGCCTTAAGGAGTGAGGCGGGGCGTCGAGTCAGTGACCTGCGGCTTCATTGGCCGAGCTGGCGGGTCCGGGTGCACCCGTCAACCCCCTTGTTGACCGTTGCTGACCCTGCATCTGGCACGGCTGCGGCACGGCGACCTCTTCGTCCCGAAGCAACTCGGGTGGGCGCTCGACCTTGGGCTGCCGTGCCTCTCACCTGCTGGGATGGTCCGCAGACGTGCGCGGTTGTCTGCCGCTGTTCGTCGGCGTTGTCACGCAGTTAGACACTCACGCGCCCCCTCGATGCGAACTATGGGCAAGGCGGTCGTTGAGGTCTCGCGGGCTGGTCAGGACGTCGGTGTTGTCGGTGGCGGGTACTAACGTGCCCGCAGCGTCCCGTTGATCTTTGTACGCTTGAGGAGCCACGATGCCCGGAGACACACCCGAGCTGCCTGCGAAGGATCTGCGCACACTGATACCGGAGTACGCGGGCCTTGCCCGGGAAACCACCCTCCTCAACCCGGAGCCCGGCGAACCTGGCGTGCGGGAGAGTTCGCTGGGAGGCGAGCTGCTGTGGCCCGCGGACGAGCCGTGGCCGTACTGCGCGCAGGAAGACCACTGGACGTACGGGTCCGACTGGCGCAACCGCACCGAGATTGTCCCGGGCGCGGTGCCGATGGTGCCGATCCTCCAGCTGTTCGCCCAGGATGTGCCGGGGTTGAAGTTCCCGGAGGGAAAGGATCTGCTACAGCTGGTGTGGTGCGCGCTGATACATGAGCAGGATCCCGGGCCGGTGATGCCGCAGCTGTACTGGCGCAACGAGGCGGAGGTCGTGGCTGGAGGGCTGCTGTCCGAGATCCCCGGGGTGAGCGAGGGGGAGTACGACGAGGACCACATGCCGGAACCGTCCACGTTGTCCCCGACTACCGCGGAGGACTTTCCGAGGTGGCTTGATCTACCCAAGGACATGTGGGAGACCTGGGAACCTCGTCTCCGGTTGCCGACAGGCCGCTCCACGTGGCCACCCGACTCCAACATCATCGGGACGAAGGTCGGCGGCTGGCCCGCCTGGACGCAGCCTGCCGACTGGCCGAACTGCGAGAGCGGACACCGCATGGAGCACCTTCTGACCATCACCGGCGACATACAGTTGGGCGACTGCGGTGGCGTCTACTTCTTCCATTGCCGCCAGTGCCCCGGCCTCCCGTGGGACTGGCGCTTCGACTGCCACTGACAGCTGAGGTCGGTGGAGTCTTAATGGGCGAGTCAAGCGCCGGTGGGTGCGCTCAGTAGCCGACGGAGTGACGCGCCGGGTCTCCGACCTGCGGTCGCCTAACCGATCAACGCTGTGACCTGTGGCTGAGCCGTCAACGGTTGTCAGCGTTGATCGCCGTTGAGCACCCTCGCACGGCCCCACGACGGCCCGAGACGCCCGTCATGCGGTTGCCGACGGTGCGCGACTGATCCGGGACCTTGGTTGGAGGTCAAGGCTGCGATGCCCCGGCAGCAATCTCGAATCCGGAGGACTCGTCCCACGGAACCGCCCTCCAGAGGCTGACCACTGCGGCCCAAATACGATTCACCAGACCCCAGTCGGGGTCGTTCCCACTGAGGGTGACGATGGCAAGCAGGTCGCATCCCCAAATGCCCTGCTCGTCGTTGGGCGATGCGGCGATCACAGACTCTGCGATCTCGGCAACGCCCACGTGTACTTCAAGGGTTAGCAGGTCCGCGACTGGCATGTCACCGTCGCTACTCCCGGTGCCGAGCTTGAACGCGGCCACCGAATCGTCGAACGGCCCCAGCGACTCGCCCACTAGACGTTCGCCGCTCTCCAATAGGCAGTCCAGCAGGCGATCAAGCGCCTCGTCCCCTCTCTCCTCTCCAGAGCGGCAGAAGAAGCTGAGCTGGTAGGCCACGATTCCCCAATCGTCCGCGCTTGCTCGGATGCTGTTTCCACCGCGCCATCATGCACCCGGCGCCTGCGTTCGCGGTCGGTGGAGTCTCAATGGCCGAGTCAGGCCGCCGACGCCGGGTCTACGGCAAGACCTGGGAGGAAGCGCGGAAGAAGCTCACGGAGATGCTGGCCAAGAGCGATCAAGGCATCCCGGCGGCCGACACGACCGAGAGCCTGGGCACGTATCTCACGTACTGGCTTGAGCACGTCGTCCAGCACAAGGTCAGGGCCTCGACGGTCTACAGCTACAGCAAGTGCGTGAACGCGTACATCATCCCCAGACTGGGGAAGAAGAAGCTCGCCCGGCTCTCGGCCAAAGACGTGCGGCTCTTCCTCGACTGGGCCCGACAGGCGTGCCAGTGCTGCGCACAGGGCCGCGACGCTGCCCGTCCCTCCACGCCGTGCTGCGCAACGCGCTCCAGCACGCGGTCCGCGAAGAGCTGGTACAGCGCAACGTGGCCAAGCTGGTGCAGGTCCAGACCCCGCGGTACCGGGTCGGGCGCGGCCTCTCCGCCGCTGAAGCGAAGAAGCTCCTCGTCGACGTGCGAGGCGACCGGCTGTACGCCGCGTACGTGCTCGCGCTGAACCTCGGCCTCCGTCGTGGTGAACTGCTCGGCCTCCACTGGTCGGACGTGGACCTCGACGGCGGAGCGCTGGAGATCCGAACTGCTCTCCAGCGGGTCAATGGGGAGCTGACGCTGACCGCGCCCAAGACGCGCCGCTCGGAGCGCCCCGTACCGCTGCCGTCCGTCTGTGTCGACGCTCTACGGGAGCACCGCGAGCGGCAGAGGGCAGCTCCGCTGGCGACGATTGGCAGGACACCGGGCTCGTCTTCACAACGCGCCGTGGTACTCCGATCGAGCCGAGGAATCTGAACCGGCACTTCTACCCCATCCGTGAGCGGCTGGGCCTGCCAGTCCGCTTACACGATCTCCGGCACACGTGCGTCACGCTGCTGCTCGGCCTCGGCGTGCCGCCGCACATCGTGCGCGACATCGTGGGGCACAGTGCACTGGACGTGACCATGAACATCTACGCGCACGCCGACATGACCGAGAAGCGGGAGGCGCTGAACAAGCTCGGGAACCTTCTGGCCGACGAGTGACGCGGCCGTTGCCGTCAGGGTTGCCGTCAGACGCGCGAAACGCCCTGGAGGAGATTCCCCCTCCGGGGCGTTTTTGCTGCTCAGACGGGGCGCCCCCGGCAGGACTCGAACCTGCGGCCAAGCGCTTAGAAGGCGCCTGCTCTATCCACTGAGCTACGGGGGCCGGGTGGTGGCCGGTGCCTGGGGCCCTGGGTGGGGCTGATCCGGGACCTTGCCGGGGACAAGGATAGGGCTCCTGGTTCCTTGTCTCGCGTGCTTCCCCTCCGCGGTTCAATGTGGAGGTTCAGTGAAGCGGTCCCGATAATCGCAGGCAGGTACGAATCCTGCATCGCTTTTGGCGTCTCACGCCCCGGGTGTTGTGCACTCGTTATGCCTCCGCCCCACTGACCCCTTCCGTCCCGCGTGTCTGATCGGCGCGCAGAGGCACCCATATGCTTCAGAAAGGCTCCAAAATTGGGCATTCTTCGCATGTGGTGACCTTCGACGTACGGCCTCAGCTGCTCGGCGCACTCTCTGTCCTGCGCGACCGTGTCGCCGCCACGCGCTTTCCGCTGCCCGTGGCGGGCGCGGCACGCGCGCGTGCCAACCGGGACGAACTGCTGGCGCAGCTCGACGACTACCTGGTGCCCCGCCTCAAGGAACCCGAAGCACCGCTGCTCGCGGTGATCGGCGGATCGACGGGGGCCGGCAAGTCGACCCTCGTCAACTCCCTCGTGGGGCGCCAGGTCAGCGAGGCGGGGGTGCTGCGGCCCACGACACGTACACCGGTGCTGGTCTGCCATCCGGACGATCAGCACTGGTTCAGCGGGAAGCGCGTGCTGCCCCACCTGGCGCGAGTGCGGGCGCCGAAGCAGGAAACGTGGCGGGGCAGACGGCCGCCCCTCAGGCCCGGGGGGCGGGCGCTGCGGATCGAGACCGCCGACACGCTGCCGCCCGGCCTCGCGCTCCTCGACGCGCCCGACGTCGACTCCCTCGTGGCCGAGAACCGGCTCCTCGCCGCCGAGCTGATCTGCGCCGCCGACGTGTGGGTCATGGTCACCACCGCCGCCCGGTACGCCGACGCCGTGCCGTGGCATCTGCTGCGTACCGCCAAGGAGCACAACGTCACGCTCGTCACCGTGCTCGACCGGGTGCCGCACCAGGTCGCCACGGAGGTGTCCCGGCAGTACGCGGCGCTGCTCACGAAGGCGGGGCTCGGCGACGCACCCCGGTTCACCGTGCCCGAGCTGCCCGAGTCCGCGGAGAGCGGCGGGCTGCTGCCCAGCACCGCCGTGGCCCCGCTGCGCGCATGGCTCACCCACCGCGCACACGACACCGGAGCCCGCCGCCAGGCCATCGTCCGTACCGCCAACGGTGTCATGAACTCGCTGCGTGCACGGACGCCCGAGCTCGCCGGCGCCGTCGCCGCCCAGCACGCGGCCGCACTGCGGCTCATCGCCGCTGTCGACGAGGCGTACGAAGAAGAGCACGCGCGCGTGCGGGGCCGTCTGCAGGCCGGGGCCGTGCTCGCGGGGGACGCCCTCAAGCGCTGGCGGAGCTACCCGCTGGACTGCAGCCCGGAGGAACTGCTCGACGCGCTCGTCGAGAGCCTCGTAACGCTGCTGCTGAACGCGGTGGCGGCGGCCGACGAGCGCGTCGACGAGGCATGGCGGCACGAACCCGGCGGCCTCGCTCCGGGGCTGACGGTCCGTGCCCCGGGCCTGGAGAGCGCCGAACACCGGATCGGCATGGCCGTACGACGGTGGCGGCGCGTCCTCGAGGAGTACGCGGAGGACGAAGTGCGTGCCCTCGACGCTGCATCGGATGTGCGGCGGCCGCCGCGTGGCGGCGCGCCGGACCCGGAGGCCGTCGCCGCGCTGCTCGCCACCGCGCTGCTGGGCGGGCGCCGGGCCCGCTCGGCGGGCGAGAACCTGGCCGAGCGCATCGGCGCACACGGTGCACTCCGGCTCCGCGACCGGGGCGGAAACCTGCTCACCAGCTACCTGGACAAGGTGCTCAGCGTCGAGCGAGAACGGCGACTCGCCCCGCTCGACGCCCTCGGAGTGCACCCCGAACCCCAGGCCGAACTCATTGCCGCGCTGTCCGTCATGCAGAAGGAGAGGTGACCGCGGTGACCGCTGTCACTGACCACAGGGATCACTCCGACCCCACCGGCGGATCGGGCAGGGCTCGCGGCTCGGGCCCGTCCGGCGCAGGGGGGTCCGGCACATCAGGAGCAGATGGCGGACCCGACGCGAGCAGTGGTTCCCGAGCGCCCGGTGGCGACACCGGGCACGCGCACGTGGAGGACGAAGACGGCCAGAGCGGAGAGCACGCGCGCGGTGGCCGGCGGCCGGACGGGGAGACCGACGGCGGCTGGGACGACGGGTTCATCGCTCGGCGCGTGTCCGAAGCGGGCGATGCCGGCGCCCACGGCGGAGCGGAGACCCAGCGCGGAGCCGACGCCCGGACGGGGTCGTTCGCGCCGGGCAGCACCCTGTACGACACGGAGCTGCGGCCCCGGCTCGACTCACTGCGCGAGCTCATCGGACTGTCCCGCACCCGGCTCGACAGGAGGACGCTCGCCGAGGCGGGCCGGGTCCTGGACGAGGCCGCCGCCCGGCGCAGACTGTCCGACGAGCACACCGTGGTCGCCATCGCAGGGGCCACGGGCAGCGGAAAGTCGTCGCTGTTCAACGCCCTGGCCGGGGTCGCCATCTCGGAGGCCGGGGTGCGCAGGCCGACCACCGCGGCCCCCGTCGCGTGCAGCTGGACGGACGGCGCGGCAGGGCTCCTCGACCGGCTCGCCATCCCCATGCGGCTGCGCCGCAGGCCCGCGCAGAGCCCGGACGGGGAGGCGCAGCTGCGCGGCCTCGTCCTGATCGACCTGCCCGACCACGACTCGGCCGTCGCCGCCCACCGTGAACAGGTCGACCGCATCCTCGCGCTCGTCGACGCGGTGATCTGGGTCGTCGACCCCGAGAAGTACGCCGACGCCATGCTGCACGAGCGCTATCTGCGGCCTCTGGCAGGGCACGCGGAGGTCACCTTCGTCGTGCTCAACCAGGTGGACCGGCTGCCGGGCGACGCCGCCGACCAGGTGCTCGACGATCTGCGGCGGCTGCTCGACGAGGACGGCATCGCGCTCGGGGAGTACGGCGAGCCCGGCGCGACGGTGCTCGCGCTGTCCGCGCTGACGGGCGAGGGGGTCGGCGAACTGCGCGACGCACTCGACCAGTTCGTGACGGAGCGGGGCGCCCCAGTCCGTCGTATCTCCGCGGACCTGGACGCCGCGGCGGCACGCCTGCGGCCCCTCTACGCGGCGGAGCGGCGCCCCGGGCTCACCGAGGCGGCACGCGAGGAGTTCGCCGAGCAGCTCGCGGAGGCGGTGGGCGCGGAGGCTGCCGGGGAGGCCGCGGAGCGGGCCTGGACCCGCAACGCGAACAAGGCGTGCGGCACACCGTGGCTGCGGCTGTGGCGGTGGTACCAGGCCCGGAGCGAGCCTGTCGCGCTGCGGCCCCGACCGGGTCCGCCGGCGCCGGTGGACGAGGAGGCGGCGGCACGCCAGCGCGTCGAGCAGGCGGTACGCACGGTGGCGGACAAGGCGGTGCACGGGCTGCCCGCACCGTGGGCGCAGGCCGTACGCGAGGCCGCCACACGCGGCGCGCAGGGGCTGCCCGAGGCGCTCGACGAGGTGGCGGTGGCCGCCGGAGTGCCTGCGGGGCACCGGCCGCCGCGGCCCGGCTGGTGGCCGCTCGCCGTGCTCGTCCAAGCATCGATGACGCTCGTCCAGATCATCGGCGGGCTGTGGCTGCTGGCGCAGGTCATCGGGGTCTGCCCGCCCAACCTGGGCGTTCCGGTGCTGCTCATGTCGGCGGGCATCGTGGGCGGCCCGTGCGTCGAACGGGCCTGCGGGGTGGCGGTGCGCGGGCCGGCACGGCGGTACGGAGCGGAAGCGGAACGGCGCCTGAGAGAGGCGGCCGCCGCCTCCGGCAGGGCTCGCGTGCTGGATCCGGTGTCCGCAGAGCTGCTGCGGTACCAGGAGGTGCGCGAGAAGTACGTGGATGTCATCGGGGTCGGGCGGGCCGGAGGAGTGACGAAGTTGTCCACAACCAGCGGGTAACCCACAGGTCTCAGCGAGCCCGGTCCGGCGGGGGCACTCTGACGGGGAGTCGGACATGCAAAGGGAGGGGTTCGGAAATGAACGAGACCATGGTGACCGTAGTGGGGAACGTGGCGACGACACCGGTGTTCCGGGAGTTGCCGACCGGGTCGGTGGCGCGCTTCCGGCTGGCGGTGACGGCACGCCACCGGGACCGTGTGAAGGAGAACTGGGTCGACGGGCACACCAATTTCTTCACGGTGTGCGCGTGGCGGTCGCTCGGCGCCAATGTGATGGCGTCCGTGAACGTCGGCGACCCCGTCATCGTGCAGGGCAGGCTGAAGGTGCGTCACCAGGAGCGGGACGGCGGCCAGCAATGGATGTCGGCCGACATCGACGCGCTGGCGATCGGCCATGACATGTCACGGGGCACCTCGGACTTTCGCCGCGGAGGGAAACGCGAGGCGGCGCAGGCGGCACACGGCGTGACGGCACAGAGTGAGGCGGTGTCGCAAGGGGAGCGGAGCCCGACAGAGGGCAGGGGGGAGCCGGCCTTCGCCGCGGGCACCGGTGCGGTGCCCGCGCCCGAGCCGGTCTTCGAGGCAGAGGACCAACTCACGCCGCAACCTGCCTCGGTGACGTAGCGTCACCTGTTTTCGATCACGGCGTGGAGCCGCCCCGGCCGGCGATAACGATTCCGAGTCGGATCGGTTATCCGATGACATCACTAGGGATCATGGTGCGCCGCGTTCATAGGATGCCCGGCATAGCCCACGGGGCATTTGATTCTGCTGGCGGGACCAACCCCCCATGTCAACGGGTCCCGCCTGGAGGGGAATTCTGTGTTTTCTGCGTTCTCTGTCCACAGACGAGGTCTCGTCCGCCTCGCCACCGCGGCCCTCGCACCGGGTCTCGTCGCCGTCGGTGCGATCGTCGCGGCGGCCCCGGCCGTCGCGGACGACGTCCCGCAGCACAAGGGCGGTGCGACCGCCACCCTGAGCGGGCTGAAGGTCTACGGCCAGGCAGTCATCCACGGCAGCGGCGAAGAGCAGGAAGAACAGCGAGTCCCCGCAGGCCTCTTCGAGATGTCCGTCGACAACGGCGGCACCCTGCAGACGTACTGCATAGACATCCAGAACCCCACACAGAAGGACGCCAAGTACCAGGAGGCCCCCTGGAGCGGCACATCACTGGGCGACAACCCGGATGCGGGCAGGATCCGCTGGATCCTGGAGAACTCCTACCCGCAGGTCAACAACCTCGCCGAGCTGGCCAGGAAGGCGGGGGCCCGGGGCCTCAGCGAGCAGGACGCGGCGGCCGGTACGCAGGTCGCGATCTGGCGGTACTCGGACGACGCGGACGTGGACGCGGTCGACCCGGACGCCGAGAAGCTGGCGGACTATCTGCAGAAGAGCGCCCGGAACCTCGCGGAGCCGAAGGCCTCGCTGACCCTCGACCCGCCCGCCGTCTCCGGGCACCCCGGCGAGAGGCTCGGCCCGGTCACCGTGCGGACCAACGCAAGCCGCGTCGGGGTGACCCCGCCGGCGGACTCCGCGACGAGCGGAGTGAAGATCGTCGACAAGAACGGCAAGTCCGTGACGTCTGCGTCCGACGGCACCCAGCTGTACTTCGAGGTCCCCAAGAACGCCCCCGACGGCTCGGCCGCGCTGCAGCTGCAGGCGTCGACCACCGTGCCGGTCGGCCGCGCCTTCGCCTCCGAGAACCGCAGCCAGACACAGATCCTCGCCGGCTCCAGCGAGTCGACGGTCTCCGCCACGGCGACCGCCGACTGGGCGAAGTCAGGTGCGATACCGGCGGTCTCGGCCGAGAAGAACTGCGCGAAGAGCGGCGTGGACATCACGGTGAGCAACGAGGGCGACGAGGCCTTCACGTTCCGGCTGATGGGCGTCGAGCACAGCATTGCGGCAGGGCAGTCGCAGACGGTGACCATACCGCTGCAGGAGGACCAGGCGTACGACTTCACGATCAAGGGGCCGAACGGCCTCGAGAAGCGGATCAAGGGCGTGCTGGACTGCCGGACCGAGAGTGCAGCGGGCGGTGAGGCGGTGCAGGCGGCCTCCGCGCCCAGCCCGGCATCGGCCGGCGGCACCTCAGGCGGCACCGACCTCGCGGAGACCGGCAGCTCCAGCGCCACGCCGTGGATCGCGGGGACAGCGGTGGCCCTGGTCGTCATCGGCGGTGCGGCGGTGTTCCTGGTACGGAAGAAGAAGGCTCCGACCGAGGAGTGAACCCAGGAGTGACCCGGCGAGCGAACCGGCGAGCGAACCGAGCGGCGATCCCGTCCGGAACGTGAAGTGAGGGCCGGGAAACTCTGGGTGACCCGTCGGCCCGGAGACCCCGGCGTGCCCCTTGGCGCCGGGGGTCCCGGGGTCATCGGACGTCCGGCCCCGGCGTATCCGGTTTCCGTCGAGCGGCGGCAGTACGGCAAGATGGGTGTATCTGCCCACTCCCAGATCCAGATGCCGGACGGTTTCTCTTGGCTGAGTTCATTTACACCATGCGCAAGGCGCGTAAAGCGCACGGCGACAAGGTGATCCTCGACGACGTCACCCTGAACTTCCTGCCCGGCGCGAAGATCGGCGTGGTCGGGCCGAACGGTGCCGGTAAGTCGACCGTGCTGAAGATCATGGCGGGCCTGGAGCAGCCGTCGAACGGTGACGCCTACCTGTCTCCCGGCTACAGCGTCGGCATCCTGATGCAGGAGCCCACGCTGAACGAGGAGAAGACCGTCCTGGAGAACGTCCAGGAGGGTGTCGCCGAGATCAAGGGCAAGCTCGACCGGTTCAACGAGATCGCCGAGCAGATGGCGACCGAGTACACCGACGCGCTGATGGAGGAGATGGGCAAGCTCCAGGAGGACCTCGACCACGCCAACGCGTGGGACCTGGACTCCCAGCTGGAGCAGGCCATGGACGCTTTGGGCTGCCCGCCCGGCGACTGGCAGGTCACCACCCTCTCCGGTGGTGAGAAGCGCCGCGTCGCCCTGTGCAAGCTTCTGCTCGAGCAGCCCGACCTGCTGCTGCTCGACGAGCCCACCAACCACCTCGACGCCGAGTCCGTGAACTGGCTGGAGCAGCACCTCGCCAAGTACCCGGGCACCGTCGTGGCGATCACCCACGACCGGTACTTCCTGGACAACGTCGCCGAGTGGATCCTCGAGCTCGACCGCGGCCGCGCCTACCCGTACGAGGGCAACTACTCCACGTACCTGGAGACCAAGCAGACCCGTCTGAAGGTCGAGGGGCAGAAGGACGCCAAGCGTGCGAAGCGTCTGAAGGAAGAGCTCGAGTGGGTGCGGTCCAACGCCAAGGGCCGGCAGGCGAAGTCCAAGGCGCGTCTGGCCCGCTATGAGGAGATGGCCGCCGAGGCCGACAAGATGCGGAAGCTGGACTTCGAAGAGATCCAGATTCCGCCGGGCCCGCGTCTGGGCAGCATCGTCGTCGAGGTCGAGAACCTGAGCAAGGCGTTCGGCGACAAGGTCCTCGTCGACGACCTGAGCTTCTCGCTGCCGCGCAACGGCATCGTCGGTGTCATCGGCCCGAACGGCGCCGGCAAGACCACGCTGTTCAAGATGATCCAGGGCTTCGAGCAGCCGGACTCCGGTTCGATCAAGGTCGGCGACACGGTCAAGATCTCCTACGTCGACCAGACCCGCGCCAACATCGACCCGAAGAAGACGCTGTGGGCCGTCGTCTCCGACGAGCTGGACTACATCAACGTCGGCCAGGTCGAGATGCCGTCCCGGGCGTACGTGTCGGCGTTCGGCTTCAAGGGCCCGGACCAGCAGAAGCCGGCCGGGGTCCTCTCCGGTGGTGAGCGCAACCGCCTCAACCTGGCGCTGACCCTCAAGCAGGGCGGCAACCTGCTGCTCCTCGACGAGCCGACCAACGACCTCGACGTCGAGACGCTGTCCTCGCTGGAGAACGCGCTGCTTGAGTTCCCGGGCTGTGCGGTCGTCGTCTCCCACGACCGGTGGTTCCTGGACCGCGTGGCGACGCACATCCTGGCCTACGAGGGCAACTCGAAGTGGTTCTGGTTCGAGGGCAACTTCGAGTCGTACGAGAAGAACAAGATCGAGCGGCTCGGCCCGGACGCCGCGCGTCCGCACCGCGCCACCTACAAGAAGCTGACGCGAGGCTGAGGCGCCCGTGGCCCGTCACATCTACAGCTGCCCCCTGCGCTGGTCGGACATGGACGCCTTCGGGCACGTCAACAACGTGGTCTTCCTCCGCTATCTGGAGGAGGCGCGGATCGACTTCATGTTCCGGCTGGCGCCGGGGGACGGCAGTCCTTCGTTCTCGGGCGGTTCGGTCGTGGCGCGCCATGAGATCGACTACGTACGGCCGCTGGTGCACCGGCACGAGCCGGTGACCGTCGAATCATGGGTGACGAAGATCAACGCCGCGTCGCTCACCATTGCGTACGAGGTCAAGGACCCCGACCAGGTGTACGTGCGGGCCTCGACCGTCGTGGTGCCGTACAACCTCGAGGCACAGCGGCCGAGGCGGATCACCGCCGAGGAGAAGACGTACCTGGAGCAGTACCTGGAGGGTGACAAGTCGGAGGCGCTCGCTGCATGACGGCGCCACCGACGCTGTACTTCGCCGATGCCGGGGAGGCGGCGGACCTTGCCGCCTTCCTGGCCCGGCTGATCCACTACGACCGCGCGGCCGCCGTGCGCATCCAGGCGTCCGGGAACACGCTCGCGGTCTTCGGGCAGCCGCCGTCGTTCGAGGTCCTCGCGATCCGCACGGCACGGCTCGCGAAGCCGTACGAGGACGAGGGCGACGGCACTCTCGACGCCACCGTCTCGGCGGGTGAACTCCTCGAATCGGTCGATGAGAAGGCCGGCAGCGCCAGGGTGCCGGCGAGCGTCACCGGCCCGCCCTGGGCGGGGCTGCTCCCGCCCCGCGGCGGCTGGCGGCAGGAGCCGGGGCTGCCCGCGCCGGACGCCATCCGCTCGACGGTGGCCGGGGCGGTCGCCGAATTCCGCGCCCGCGTGGAGGAGTTGGCGCCCGGGCAGCGGACTCGTGCCGAACTCGACCGCATCGGCCGTGAGATCTGGTCGCGGCCGCTGGGCGACACGCATCTCCCCGTACGGGCCGCCCATGCCGCGCAGGCACTGGGCTTCCTGCGTCCCGTCCGCGCCGGCGCGACCACAGCGGCCACGGCAATGGCAGCGCCCGACGAGGCGCAGCAGTTGGCGCTGCTCTCGTCGGGCGCATGGCTCAGGCTGCGTACGCCTTACGGGTCGATCGCGGTGCGCAGGGCGGCGGGACTCGGGACGCTGAACGTCAGCGTGCGCTGAGCGCGGGCTGTGCCGTCGCGCACAGGCTGCGTTACGGCCGCAGGTCGCTTCTCGTCCGTTGCCCGCCCCGCGCCCTACACCAGCGGCCAGAGCGCCGCGGTGAGACCGAAACCGATCAGGCCCATCGTCGTGGTGAGCACGGTCCAGGTGCGCAGACCGCTGGCCACGTCGAGGCCGGTGAGCTTGGTGAACATCCAGTAGCCCGCGTCGTTGATGTGTGAGACGGCGAGGCCGCCCGCGCCGATCGCCAGAGCAACCAGCGACAGCTGACCGGTGGACAGGTGGGCCCGTTCGAGGAGCGGGGTGAGGATGCCCGCAGTGGTGATCAGCGCCACCGTCGTGGAGCCCTGCGCGGCCCGCAGGGCAAGCGCCATCAGGAAGGCGAGGAAGAGAGCGGGCAGCCCCGTCTTCTCCAGTACGTCGGCGATCGCGTCGCCGATGCCGCTCGCCACCAGGACCTTGCCGAAGACGCCACCCGCGCCCGCCACCAGGATCACCATCGCCACGGACGGCAGGGCAGAGCCCATGACGCTCGCGATGTGCGCCCGGTCCCAGCCGCGGCGCGCGCCCAGGAAATACGCACACAGGGCGAGGTCGATCAGGAGCGCGACCATCGGGGCGCCGAGCACGGTGAGCACGGCGCGCGCGAGGCTGCCCTCGGAGAGGACGTTCTGGCCGATCGTTCCGAGGAGGATCAGCAGGATCGGGGTGACGATCAGGGTCAGGACCATGCCGAAGGAGGGTGCGGGGCGGACGTCCTCCGCCGGTGCCTCCACGACCGCCTGGGACGGCTTGGTGAGCACGGCGGTCCCGTGGCCGTCGTCCGACGGTGCCGACGCCGGCCCGGATGCCTGACCCGGCCCGGAGGTGTCCGCGGCGTCCGGCTGCTCCCCGTACACCTCGGCGTACACGGCGGGGTCCATCGGGTACTCGCGGCGGGTCATACGGCGCGACACCAGGTAGCCGAGCAGGATCACGACCGCCGTGATCGGGATGCCCATCAGCAGCACCAGGCCCTGGTCGGCGCCGATCGCCTCGGTCACGGCGACCGCACCCGGGTGCGGCGGCAGGAAGGCGTGCACGGTGAGCATCGCGGCGCCCATCGGCAGCGCGTAGACGAGCAGCGGCTTGCGTGATGCGCGCGCTACCCCGTACGCGATGGGCATCAGGATGATCAGGCCCACCTCGAAGAAGACCGGGATGCCGAGGAGGAATCCGGCGACGGTCAGCGCGAGCGGGGTGCGCCTGGAGCCGAACCGGTCGATGAGCGAGTGCGCGAACGACCGGGCGCCGCCGGAGAGTTCGATGATCCGGCCGATCATCGCGCCCAGGGCGATGATGGTCGCGATGTGGCCGAGGGTGGAGCCCATGCCCTCCTCGATGGTCTTCACCAGGTCGGCGGCCGGTACGCCGGCGGCGAGCGCGACACCGATGGAGACGACGACGAGGGCGACGAACGGCTGGACCTTGGCGCGCAGGATGAGCAGAAGGAGCGTGGCGACGCCGACGACGGCTATCAGGAGGAGGGTGCTGTGACTCATCGGCCCGCTCCGCTTCTGTTCGGGGTGGTGGCGGTGGTGTCGGGGGTTGCGGCGGTGTCCTTCGGGGACAGGACGGTGACCACGGAGGAGTCGTCGTGGGCGCCGAGGCCAGCGCGTTCGCCGAGCAGATAGAGCTGCTGGGCGGCGGCCGCGAGCGGCACCGGGACACGGACGTCCTTCGCGATGCCCGTGACAATGCCCATGTCCTTCACGAAGATGTCGAGCCGGGACTTCACCTCGGGGTCGGGGCCGTCCTCGTACGTCTCGACCATGCGCGGGCCGCGGTCGGCGAACATGAACGATCCGGCGGCGCCGTGCCGCAGGCTCTCCACGACCGCGCCAGGCTCCAGTCCGAGGCCGCGCGCGAGCGCGATCGCCTCGGCGGCGGCCGCGATGTGCACGCCCGCGAGCAGCTGGTTGATCGCCTTGAGCGCCTGCCCGTCGCCGGGGCGGGCGCCCACGACGGTGAGAGTCGAGGCAAGGAGGTCCAGGACCGGCTGGGCGGTGGCGAGCGCCTTGTCCTCGGCGCCGACGACGATCAGCAGATCGCCGTTGCCGGCGCGGACGGGGCCGCCGCTGACGGGGGCGTCGACGGTGAGGACGCCCTGCGTGGCGAGACGGTCCGCGGTGGCGCGGGCCGCGTCCGGGCCGACGGTGCTGGTCAGGACGACCACGGCGCCGGGGCGGAGAGTCGAC
This sequence comes from Streptomyces sp. NPDC002896, assembly GCF_040295225.1. Lineage (NCBI taxonomy): Bacteria > Bacillati > Actinomycetota > Actinomycetes > Kitasatosporales > Streptomycetaceae > Streptomyces > Streptomyces sp. NPDC002896. The sequence goes on from NZ_JBEOVA010000001.1 coordinate 491,079, forward strand.
GCGGCCCCGTCCTCGCCGAACAGGGCGCCTTCGACCTGTGCCTGGTCGCGTACGGCGAGCAGGACCACGTCGGCTTCGCGGGCGGCCTCGGCGGGTGATGCGGCGTCGGTGCCGCCGTCGGCCGCGATCAGGGCGCGGCGGTCGGGGGCGATGTCGTAGACGGATACGGGGAGGCGGGCGGCCAGGCGGCGGGCCATGGGGAGGCCCATGGCGCCGAGGCCGATTACGGCGGTGCGGGGATGGGGAGCGGGGGTCATTTTTGGGGTGCCCTTCGGGGACGGGTGGGGATGGGGACGGGGGTGCGGCTTGTCTTGGGGCCCGTATGTCGGTGGGGAGGCCGGCGTACGGGGTTGATCGGGGGTTGGGATGTGTTGCCCGGCGTCGCGGGGTTCGGCCTGTGCCCACCCGTTCCGCCCTGGGGGTACCTCCCAGGCCCTTAAGGCACTGGGGGAGGAACGCATGCCCACAGGCTCAGCGGCGTCGGCTTCAGCCGCTCGGCTTCAGCTGGTTGATGATGCGTGTGGCTGCTTGTGTTACCGCGTCGCGGCCTGCGGCCCACACCGTGACCACGTCGGAGCCGGGGAGTGCCGTGGGGAGTCGGGCGCTCACCGCCTCCAGGTAGGCGCGGCGGAGTTCGGCGTTGACGTTGACCTTGGCGACGCCCCGGGCGAGCGCGCCGTGCAGCTGCTCTTCGGGGAGGCCGCTCGCGCCGTGCAGTACCAGGGGTACGGGTACGGCGGTGCGGATCTCGGCGAGGCGGTCCAGGTCGAGACGGACCGGGCGGGTGGTGAAACCGTGGACGTTGCCGACCGCGATGGCCAGCGCGTCCACGCCGGTCTCGGCGACGAACTCGGCTGCCTGCACCGGGTCCGTCATCGCCACGGCGGAGGCGTCCGCGTCCGTCGACACGTCCTCGTCGCCCGCGAGCGCGCCCAACTCGGCCTCGACCCAGGCCCCGTGGTCGCGGGCGCGACGTACCGCCTCCCTGGTCAGGGCGATGTTCTCGGCGAAGGGAAGGTGGGAGCCGTCGACCATGACGGAGGTGTAGCCCGCCTTCAGACAGGCCGTGATCTCGTCCAGGTCCCGGCTGTGGTCGAGGTGCACGCCGAGCCGTGCGGTCGAGCGGTGCGCCGCGTCCAGCGCGAGCCGCATCAGGGTCTCCTGGCCCGCGTGCTTGAAGGGGCTGGACCCGGCCTGGATGATCACCGGCTGGTCCGTCGCGGCCTCGGCCGCGGCGACGATGCCCTGCACGGTCTCCAGGTTGTACGCGACGAATCCGGGCAGCGCGTGACCGGCGGCGTACGCCTCGGTCAGCGCCTTCAGTCCGTCGTTTCCGTCGAGCAGCATCAGGCGGCACTCCTCAGCAGGTCGAGCGCGTCGGCGAGGGCGTCGTCGTCGCCCACGTTGCCGGCGAAGACGATGTACGGGATGCCGGCGGCCGGGCCGTCGGCGGGCTGCCACAGCGAGACGATGCCGGGCAGAAGCGTGCCGCGGGCCCAGGCGCGGCGGATCTCCAGGCCGTGCGTCGCGGTGTCGCTGGAGGTGATGCCGCCCTTGGCGATGACGAACGCGGGACGCCGGGCCGCGTTGACCAGGCGTACGGCCTCGACGAGCGCGGCCGAGACGCTCCGGGAGATCGCCAGGCTGGTGTCCGCGTCGGCGCCGGTGACCACCGCACGCGTGGTGCGGATGACGGCCTCGGATGTCTCCAGGGCGGTGGCGGCGGCGGCCGCGATCTCGCGGATGTGGTTGTCGCGGCGCGCGTCGTCGAGGAGCTGGGCGACGTCGAGTTCGTACTCGGCCAGGTTCCCGTGGCCGCTCTGCCGCTCCCGCAGGCGGTCCAACTGCCGGGTGGTGAGCGAGACATGGGAGCCGACGACGATCAGTCCGTGGGGGGCGTCCCCGCGCAGCGGGCGAAGCTGGGCGGAGGTGAGCGGCGGCCGTCCTGACTGCCCCGCCCGCGCCCGTACGAATGAAGGGCCCACGCGGTACAGCAGCTTGGCGCCCTTGTCCTCGGCCTCGGCGAGCGCCAGCGCGAGCACGCGGAGGTCGTCGTCGCACACGGCGTCCACGACGGCCGTCGCGCCGTCGCGCAAGGTGCCGAGCAGCGCGGCGACATGGGCCGGACCGGAGGTCCGCAGGTCGTCGAGGGTGATGCGCAGCACCTCGCCCGCCGTCACGCGGCCCGCCGTCTTCTCCTCGACCCAGTCGGGGAGGGCGGAGGCGCGGTAGCCGAAGGTGGCGTCCCGCGCGAACTCGCTCTCGCCGACGGGGAGAAGACCCTCCGCCGTGCGCATCCAGTGCATGGAGCCGACGGTGAGCCGGCCCGCCTCGATGTACGCGGGGACGACCACCACGCCATCGGGCGCACCGGCTCCGACGGCCGTCAGCTCCTCGGCGAGTACGTCGGTCTCGAGCGGGAAATGGCCGCGCAGCGTCGAGTCGCCGCGGGAGGCGATGACGTACGGGACGCCTTCGGCGGCGGACGCCTCGTGCAGGGCGCGAACGACCTGGCGGTTGCGCTCGGCGGCGTCGGCGGGGGAGAGGCTGCGGGTGTTGGTCAGGACGAAGAAGGCGCTGCTGTCCTGGCGGAGCGCCCAGCGGAGGTCGTCGACGGTCCAGGCGGTGAGGACGGGGACGTCGGCGACGGTCTGGGTGCCGGTGGGGTCGTCGTCGAGGACGACGAGGCGGGGTCCGCCGGTGATCCGGGCGGCGACCTCGTCGGCCGGTATCTCGCGTACGGGCGGCAGCCCGGCGAGCACGTCGGGCTCGGGGAGGGCATGGCGGGGTAGGGACATGGCGGTTCCTGGGGTTTTCAGCCCGTCCGGTGTTCTCAGCCCGTCTGGGGGCATCTCCCAGCGTTAGCTGGGGGCGCTTGAGGACGAGCCCGTCAGGGCGATCGGGTGGGGGGTGGAGCCCCCAGTTCGGGAAGGGGCGGGGACGCCTCCCTGGCGGCGCAGGGAGGCGTCAGGCGCGGTCGGCCGCGGCCTTGATGACGTGTGTGCGGAGGTCGTCCGCCGTCTGGTTCATATGGGCGTCCATCGCCCGGCGCGCCTGCTCCGGGTCGCCGGACTCCAGCGCGGCGAGCACCGCTTCGTGGTGCGCGATCGCGTTGACGCGGATCTGTGGGACGGCGGAGGTCTCGCGGCGCCCCTCGACGAGCATCGGCCCGAACGGCTCGAAGAGCAGCGGCACGAACAAATTGCCGGTCGCGCGCATCACCGTGTCGTGGAAGTCGATGTCGGCCTGGACGAACTGCTCGGTGTCGCCCGCGTCGGCCGCCTCCCGCATCGCGGCGAGGTGCTCGCGCAACTCGGCGAGGTCGTGCTCGCTGCGACGCACCGCGGCAAGCTCCGTCGCGCCGTTCTCGATGAGACGGCGCGCCTCGATGAGCCGCTCGGAGAGGGAGGCGTGCGATGACCGGGACGCGGCGCGGACGACGGCCTCCAGTGCGGTCCACCGGTCGGGCGGGTTGACGTACGTCCCGCGGCCGCGGACCACGCGTACGACGTTCTGTGCGCGTAGCTGCTTGACCGCCTCGCGTACGGTCAGACGGCTCACGGACGACTGGTCGGCGAGCTCGCCCTCCGGGGGGAGGGCGGAATCCGGCGGGTACGTGCCGTCGATGATCGCGCTGAGCAGCTGCTCGGCGAGGTCGTCGGAGAGCGACATCGTTGGGCCTCCGCGGGTCAGGAAGGTGGCTCAAATGACGGGATCGAGACCAAGGGCTTGATATCTGACGTCAGACATCTGATGTCTCGATGCGGGTAACCATGACACCGGGCTGGGGGCGCGTCAATACCCTTGCCGTGTTGCTGTTCGGTTTCGGCAGCGAATCACCGGGTGTGCGTGCCGCGTGTGAGGAGGGCGACACTCCGCCCCCTGTCGTCAGCCGTCAGCCCGCCGTGTTCACCATCGAGGCGGCCGCGTACGTGAGGTAGTTCCACAGCGTGCGCTCGTGTTCCTCGGAGAGACCCAGCTCCTCGACGGCGACGCGCATGTGCTTCAGCCACGCGTCGTGCGCCGCGCGGTCCACGGCGAAGGGGGCATGGCGCATACGCAGCCGCGGATGGCCGCGGCGCTCGCCGTACGTCGTCGGCCCGCCCCAGTACTGCATCAGGAACAGGGTGAGGCGCTCCTCGGCCGGGCCCAGGTCCTCCTCCGGGTACATGGGGCGCAGGAGCGGGTCATCGGCGACACCCTCGTAGAAGCGGTGCACCAGACGCCGGAAGGTCTCCTCGCCGCCGACCTGCTCGTAGAAGGACTGCTCCTGAAGCGTGCCGCGCGGAATCTCGGTCACGTCGGTTGGCCTCGCAATGGGTCTCTGGTCGGCCCCCGGCCCGGTCGGCAGGGGGTCCGGGGCTCTCCCCCGGGATTGCAGCACGCATCCCATGGTCTCAGACAGCCCGGCGGAGGACCGAGGGCTTAGGACCCTGCACCACGCACTTGCGGACGCGCCCATCGGTGAGCACGGCCTCGCCTCGGCGGCCGTACCGCAGCACAGTGGGGTGTATGGCCATGCGCCCGCCGACGAACGAGGATCCCGCTGCCGTGGAGGCCGCGGCGGCCGCGGCACGGGCCGTCCTCGTGCGCGAGATCGAGGCGAGTGGGGCCTGGGACGACGACCCGGTCTGGCGGCGGGCGTTCGCGGAGGTCCCGCGGCATCTGTTCGTGCCGTACTACTTCGTCGGCGCCCCGGAAACCGCGCGCGGCTACGAGCGGCTGTGGGGCGAGGACCCCGATCCGAAGCGCCGCGCCCGTTGGCTGCGCGGCGCCTACGAGGACGGGCCGCTGGCCACTCGGGTACGCGACGGTCAGCTCGTGTCGTCCAGCAGCCAGCCGTCGCTCATGGCGAAGATGCTGGTCGAGCTGGGGGTGCGCGACGGCGACTCGGTCCTGGAGATCGGCGCCGGCACCGGCTACAACGCGGCGCTGCTCGCCCACCGGCTCGGCGACGATCACGTCACCACGATCGATCTCGATCCGGAGATCACGGAGTCCGCGCGCAGACATCTCGCGGCCGCCGGCTACCACCCGGTGGTCGTCACCGGCGACGGGGCGCGCGGCTGCCCGGAGCGAGCCCCCTTCGACCGGATCATCGCCACCTGCACCGTGGCCTCCGTGCCGCGCCCGTGGATCGCCCAGTGCCGTCCGGGCGCCCGCATCCTCGCGCCGCTCGCGACGGGGCTGGTCGTGCTCGACGTGCAGGAGACGGGGCATGCCGAGGGGCGCTTCCTGCACACACCCGCGTACTTCGTGCCGCTGCGGGGTTCCGGCCAGGAGGAGCAGGACGCGCGGCAGCCGAGCGGGCTGCCGCGCAGGGCCCTGCACAACGAGATGTTCCGGTTCCTGCTGGCCCTCTCCGCGGGCAGCCTCGATCCGATGGAGGCGCTCGCCCTGTGGCAGCGGGAGCGGCCGGGGCGCGAACGGTTCGGGATCACGGTCAGCGGCGACCAGGAGTGGGCCTGGCTGGACGACCCCGAAGGCCCGTACGCCTGGCCCCTCCCGGTCTGAAGCCGACCGCGGGCGCACGGGCCTCCGCCGCCCGCCCGTACCGGCTAACCCCGCCTGATGGTGATCGTCGTCCACGCGCCCACGTGCACCCGGTCGCCGTCCTGCAGCGGCACGGGGACGAAGGGCTGGATGGGCTCCTCGGCGCCGTTGACCGTGGTGCCGTTGGTGGAGTTCTGGTCGACGATCGCCCAGGAGCCGTCGGGCTGCTGGACCAGCACCGCGTGCTGGTGCGAGACCCCCGGGTCCTCCGGCGGCACCGACAGGTCGATGTCCGGGGTGTCGCCGGTGGAGTGGCGGCGGCGGCCGATCGTGATCTGGTTGCCGACGAGCTGGCGCTGCTGCTCCGGCGAGTACGCGGGCAGGTTCAGCCCGGAGGCCTCGGGTCCCGAGCGCTGCATCATCGCCATGAAGTACTCGCGGTCGGGGCCGATGGTCGCGGTCCAGGTCGCCGGAGGCGCGTAGCCGTCCGGCGGCTGGGTCTGCCCAGGCTGGAAAGACGGCGCGCCGGGGCCGCCCGCGGCCGACGGCGGGGAGAGCAGCCAGTCGTCGTCACCGCCGCCACCGAAAGACGGACCGCCAGGTCCGCCGGGTCCGGCCGGAGCCGGTCCCTGCGGCTGCCCCGTCTCCTGCGGGAACCCGGGCGGGGGCGGCGGAACGGGCCGCTGGAAGGCCTGCGGGGCACCGGCACCGGCCGCGCCCGGGCCTCCGGGCACACCGGGGCCGCCCGAAGTACCGGGACCGCCCGGAACCCCGGGTCCGCCCGGAACGCCAGGTCCGCCCTGACCCCCGGGTCCGCCGGGGCCACCGAGGCCGGGCGGCGGCGGGACCGGCGCCGACGGGTCGCCGCCGAACGGCGGAATCGGTTCAGCAGGGCGGTTCATCTGTGAGGGCCGCGAGCTCTGGTACTCGTACGGATCAGGGCCGGGACCCGGCTGCTGCCGGAACTGCAGCGCCGGGTTGGGGCCGCCGGGGCCCGCACCCACGCCCGGACCAGGGCCGGGACCGGGGGCCGGCGGCCGCGGGGCGGCGGGGGTGTACGAGGTCGCCGTGTTCGTCAGGAAGTTCCAGCGGCACTCCTCGCAGAACGGCGCCCCGCCCTCGCGCGGGGTGCGGCACTGCGGGCAGAGCTCCGCGTCGGGTGCGGCGGCCCCAGGCGGTCCGCCCTGCTGGGCGCCGGGAGCCGGCGGCGGGAAGCCGTACCCGGGTGCCGGGGGCGGCGGCGGGGGCGGAGGCACGGCACCGGCCATGCGGTGACCGCAGACCTCGCACCAGTCGTCGGAACCCGACTGGTGTCCGTTCGGGCAGGTCGGCATGTCGGCGCGTCCCCCTCTCCTTCACCGGCCCGAAGGCCGCTCTCTCCGGCCGAGCGGCCGGTTTGCCGGTTTGTCGCGTCTTCCGCTGCGGCAGTTCCTACGACTTCTTCACGCGAACCGTCTTCGTCGACCGAGTCTCGAGGGTCATCTCGTCGGCCTCCTCGACCTTCGCTTTCAGTCGCACAGTACCTGTCGCGGCATCGACCACGTCCACCACCTTCGCAAGGAGTTTCGCAGTATCCGCATTTCCGGAGGCGCTGGCGAGCTGAACGGCGCGACCCAGTTTGGCCGTTGCTCCATCGATATCGCCTGCTTTGCGCGCGTCCAGCCCCTGTTGGATGACTTGCGCCAGTTCTGCCTGGCCGGTGTAGTGCGCGACCTGCGGGTTGATAGACGTCGACGCCGCCATGTCATCGGTCCACACGGCCCGTACGAGCCCCTGGGACAGCGCTTGCACAGAGCCGTCGTCCTGAGGAATCACCAGCGAGACGCGGGCCGCGAGCATCTCCTGCCCGATACCGGCCGCTGGCACCTCGACACAGACGTGGTAGTCGCGGGACTCGTCGCCCCAGGAACCAGTCGGATAGTCCCCGGCACGCGGGCCCGCCTCCGTGCGGCGGTCGGTCAACTCCTCGACCGTGGGCGCCACCTGCTTCACGAACTTGATCCCCGCACCCATGGGCGTCCACAGACGCAGCGCGACGTCGGCGACCTCCTTGCCCATCGCCGTCTCCATCATCCGCGTGAAGTCCTCGGCCAGGCCTGCCGGGTCGGCAACGATGTCGGCCGTGCCGAGCAGGGCGGAGGCGATCCCGGTGACCTCCTTCACCTCCCAGTCCGTGCCGACACCGCGGGCGTCACAGGTGAAGCGGCCCGCGCAGGAGTCCAGTGCGGCCTTCAGGTCCTCCGGTGACTCGTGTTCGTTGCGGCCGTCGGTCAGCAGGATGCCGTGCCGGATGGCCACATCCGCGGAGGACAGCAGGCGGTCGGCGAGACGCAGCCAGGTGCCGATCGCCGTACCGCCGCCCGCTGACAGCCTGCGCAGCGCCTGCTTGGCCTGGTCACGGGTCGCCGCATCGGCCACGGCCAGCCGGCCGCCGCCCGGATAGACCTCCTTGGCCACGTGCGTGCCGCCGATCACGGCGAAGTGCACACCGTCGCGCAGAGTGTCGATGGCGGCCGCCGTGGCGTCGCGGGCGTTGCGCATCTTCGTCGGCGGATAGTCCATCGAACCCGAGCAGTCGACCATGATCGCCACCGCGGCGTTCGGAGCCTGACCCGCCGAGTACAGGTGCGGGGCGGTCACCGCGGAGCCGATCGTGCCGCCTCCGGTCGAGGTCACCGTGACGATCGCGTTCACCTCACGGGCGCCCTCGGGCAGGTACTCGTTCTGGTAGACCTCGACCGAGAACTGCGGCACGTTGGACTTCGAGAAGTTGGCCATGGAGTCTGCTCCCCCCTGAGGCTTTCCCACGGCACGTGGGCGAAAAATACGTACTGAAGTGAATCGCCGAGCCCTGTCTCAGGCCGATCCTGCCCCTTGCGGCGGAATCGGGAACGGCAGGACAGCCACCGTTACGTTGTCGTGGCCCCCACCGTCCAGCGCATGGCCGACCAGCACCTGGGCGCTGTGCAGCGGGCGTTCGGCAGCGTCGGCGGGGATCGCCTCGGCCATCTCCTCCGCCGCTTCCGCGTAGTTCCACAGTCCGTCCGTGCACACCACCACTACACCCGGCCGGTCCGGCTTGAAGGAAGCCGTGTGCGGCTCGAGTTCGTACGCGTCGGCGCCGAGCCAGCCCGTGATGGCGTGGGCGCGCTCGTCCGCGTAGGCCTCCGCCTCGCTCATCAGACCCGCGGCGACCATCTGCGCGGCCCATGAGTCGTCCTCGGTGAGCCGCGCCGCGGGGGCCGTACGGTCGACCGGCACCCAGTACGCGCGGCTGTCGCCGACCCAGCCGACGACCAGCAGGCCACCCGCGACGATGGCGCTGACCAGCGTGCACGCGGGCGCGTTCTGCTGGTGCGGGGCGTGCTCCTGCGGGGAGGTCCGCTCCTCGGCCAGTGAGTTGACCGCGTCGGAGGCCGCGATGATCGCGTCGTGCATGGCCTGCTGCGGATGCGTACCGCGCGGCAGGCTCTCAAGGAGTGACTCGTTGGCGACCCGGGACGCGGCGAGTGACGCCTCGTCGGGGCGGGTCGCCGACGACACCCCGTCGCAGACGACAGCGACGACGGCGGGCGAGCCGTCAGGCAGAGCGGTCGAGGAGACGGCGAACGCGTCCTCGTTGCGGTGGTGGCGCAGGCCGCGGTCGCTGACCGCGGCCACCGCGCCCAGCTCCTGCTCCATGTGATCGCGCTCGCGCGGCTGGGCGTGCCCGCAGTGCTCGCAGTAGCCGTCCTGGTCGACACGGCCCGTACGGCAGGCGACGCACAGCTTCGCATCGGGCTCGGGCGGTGGCAGTTCGCCGGGTGCGACGGTCCGCGGGTCGGTCGGGGCGTTGTCGGGGGTGTCCTCGGCGGGGTCCGGAGCGGCCAGGGTGTAGTCGCCGTCGGCGGACGCGCCGGCAGGTCCGGGCCGTGCGGACGGGCCGGGCGGACCGGATGGTGCCGACGGTGCGTCGAAGCGGACGTCGCGGGAGGGCGCCGGACTGCCCGAGTCGATGCCGCGCAGATCGGTCGGCAGATGTACCGGCACGGGGGTGTCGGAACTGTCCACCTCGGGGGCGATCGGCCAGTCGACAGAGGAGGCCGCGGCCGGGGACGGCGCCGATTGAGCCTGGGACGGCGCCGGTTGGGCCGCGGGCGGCGCCGGCTGGGTCGCGGGCGGTGCCGGAGCCGCGCCGTTCATGGTGATCGTGGGGTGGTCCTCCGGCGCCGGCAGCGCCGACAGGTCGTACCCGCACGCACCGCAGAACCGGTCACCCGACTCCAGCGGCTCCTCGCAGCTGGGGCACGTCGCCCCGGCAGCCAGCTGGTGCATCTGCGGCGTCACTCACTTCACCTCACCATTGCGTACGGGGCGCGTGCTGCTCGTGCTGCGGTCCGGGAGACGGGGGTGCGTCCCCCGGTACGGCCGCGCATCACACCCACGTCCGAGGGCGGAACCGGTTGGCCCGCTCCACCAGTTGGATCCTCTCCTCGCCACCCTGGGCGAGGCGGGCCAGAGTCCGGTACGAACGCTCGAGACCGAACCGCAGTCCGCGCTCGTCCAGTTCACTGCCGAGCAGTGCCGTCCGGCCGCCGTTCACCCGGTGTCCCGAACCCTGGCTACCGGAGAGTACCCAGTCCAGGGCCGTGCCCAGCACCTCGGCCGACAGCTGCTCGCGGCGTACCGCATCCAGACCGAAGGCGCCCAGCGCCTCGACCTGGCCCGCGGCCGCCGTCAGATCGTCGAGGAGCGGGTCGGCCGACGGGCGCTGCCGCAGCCGCGCCCGTACCGCCGCCACCCGCGCCGCCGTGTAGTGGATGGACGACTCCGGCACGGACTCCAGCGTGTGCACGGCGCTGCGCCGATCTCCCGCCGCGAGCTGCACACGCGCCAGGCCGAACGCGGCGCTCACATAGCTGGGGTCGGTCGTCCATACGAGGCGGTAGTACTCGGCGGCGTTGTCGAGCTGTCCGAGTACCTCCGCGCACAGGCCGAGCGCGAGCTTGGGTGCGGGCTCGCCGGGGAACGCGTCGTAGACCGCGTCGAACGACAGCGCAGAGACCTCGTGGTCCGCGGTCGCCAGCGCGGTGATGCCGCGGTACCAGACGACGCGCCAGTCGTCGGGGTGGTCGCTCTCGAGTTCCTCGAGGACGCGGGTGGCGGATCCGTGCTCGCCCATCTCCAGGAGGGCCCGCAGCTCACGCAGCCGCAGCTCGGGGGAGCCGGTCGGCGCCGCGCGCAGCGCCGTGATCAGCTCCGCGGGCGCTGAGGCCATCAGACCGGCCAGGAACCCGGCGTTGGGGTCGTTCGGGTCGACACGGGGGACGGGCAGGGCGAGAGCGGTGGCGGCGCTCTGGACGGACTTGACGATCCCGGCGTTCGTGGCTCCGCCGGGCAGTGTTCCGGCGGCTCCGCCGCCGACGGCATTGGCGGCTCCGCCGCCCCAGGCATTGGCGGCTCCGCCGCCCAATGCGTTAGCGGCTCCGCCGCCGGGCATCGCGGCGCCTCCGGCCCCGGAGGGAAGTGGCACGCCCGAGGAAGGAGCCGTACCGGCCTTCCGCCCCCACCGCCTCCCCGGCACCACCCGCGCCCCGAGCCGCGACGCATCCCCGTCCGGCTCGCCGAACAACTCCGTGTCCGTCACCTTCACTTCCGGGCCGAACAGCGTGGAGAGCGCCGGCCGCGGGCGGCCCGTCTGGAGGGCGACGACCTCGCGCAGCACGCCGGTGAGCTGCTCCGACATCTCCTGCGCGGAGGCGAACCGGCGGGCCGGGTCGGGGTCGGTGGCGCGCACGAGGAGCCGGTAGAACGACTCGTACTTGCGGAAGACCTCGATGTTGTCGGGGTCCGGCAGCGAGTCCGCGAAGACGTTCGTGTAGCCCTGGAAGTCGAAGGTCAGGACCGCGAGGGTCCGGGCGACCGTGTACAGGTCGGAGGCGACCGACGGGCCGACCTCCGCCACCTCCGGCGCCTGGTAGCCCACGGTGCCGTAGATCGCCGACTCGTCGTCGTCCATTCTGCGGACCGCGCCCATGTCGATGAGCTTGAGCTGGTCCTCGGTCTGGATGGCGTTGTCGACCTTGAAGTCGCAGTACAGCAGGTTCCGGCTGTGCAGATGGCCGAGCGCCTCCAGCGCCTCGATGCCGTACGCGCAGGCCTGCTCGACGGGCAGTGGATCGCGTCGTCCGTCCGGTGTCCGGCGGTCGTTGGCGATCTCCTTGAGGGACTTGCCGCCGACGTACTCCATGACGATGTAGCCGTCCATGGAGCCGGTGCGCTGGTCGAGGTGCTCGACGAAGTTGTAGATGCGGACGATGTTGGCGTGCTCGATCTCGGCGAGGAAGCGGCGCTCGGAGATCGCGGCCTCCATGGCGTCCTGGTCGCCGGTGTCCAGCAGGCCCTTGAGGACGACCCAGCGGTCGGACACCGCGCGGTCCACGGCGAGATAGATCCAGCCGAGCCCGCCGTGCGCCAGGCAGCCCACGACCTCGTACTGGCCGTGCACGATGTCGCCCGCGCGCAGCTTCGGCACGAACGAGTATGGATGGCCGCACTTGGTGCAGAAGCCCTCCGTACGGCCGGGCCTGTCCCCGCGTGCACGTCCCACCGGCGCACCGCAGTCGGAGCGCGAGCAGAACCGCTTGCGCTCCGGCACCTCGGGGTTGTCGAGCACCATCGCGCGCGGGTCCGGGCGCGGCACCTCCGGCACCTGGACCAGGCCCGCACCGAGGCGGCCCCGCCCCGAGGAGCCCGCCGCGGAGCCCGAACTGCGCACCGACACGGAGCGCGACGTCGAGCGGCCCGACAGGGACCTCGACAGCCGCCCCGACACCGACCTGCGCGACGACGACGAGCGGGCCGACGTACGGGCGCTGCCCGAACCGCCGCGCACGCTGCTGCTGCCGGAGCCCTGGGAGCCGCGTGATCCCCGCGATCCCCTGCCGCCGCCCGTGATGCCGGTCGGCGGCGAGCTCACCATGCCGTTCGGCGAGACGACCGGCGCCAGACCGCACGTGTCGCAGTACAGCTCGCCGCCGCCCATGTCCTCGTACGAGCCCGGGCAACCGGGCCGCTGGCACTGCTGCTGCTCACTCACACCGCATCACCTCTGTCGCTGCCCGAGGGCCCCCTCCGGTCCACGGGTCCGCCCTGGCCGGGCACCCGCGGAGCCAACACCTCGGCGGCCGCATGCTGGTAGCGCAGCACCGCCGCTTCCGCCGCACGCAGATCGCAGGGCGCGCTCCACAGCATGCGGCGCGCCGTGTCGTACCGCTCGACCAGCAGCGGGTCCTCCGCCATGCCCAGCCGGGCGACCTTCGCCTTGTACGCGTCGAGGCGGCCGCGCAGCTCCGCGCGGACCGCCAGCGGCGCCGTGACCGCCGTCAACGACTCGCGGGCACGCAGCAGTTCGTCCTCGGCCTTCTGCTCCAGCGACTCGAGGAGCGGCGACAGCCGGTTCCACTGGCCGTGCCTGCGGTAGTCGGCGGCCCTGGCCAGCTGCTCCTGCAGCACGGTCGGCGGCCCGGACACGGCGGGCACCTCGGACGCGGCGATCTTGGCGAGCACCTCGCCGCGTGCGGCACGCGCCTCGGCGAGCGTGCGGTCCGCGCGCGAGAGCACGTCGCGCAGCTTCACCAGCCGGGCCTCCGCGTCCTGGCGGACGGTGAGCACCGCGTCGATCTCGCGGCGCACGTCCTCCAGGGCCCGCGCCTCCCGGTCGTACCGCCCGGTGTCGGGCCGGCCGCCGCCCGGCGCCGAACTGCCCCCCGGGGCCGGCTGCCAGAACGCCAGCGGATCGGACACGACCTGCTCGCGCAGCTGGACGAGGGCGCCGGTGATCCGCTCCAGGTCGTCGCCCGCAGGATGCTCGCCCGGACGTACGCCCACGGAGTGCGCGAGTTGGCGCGTGCGCTGCAGCTCCGCCGAGAGCAGGTCGATACGGGCGGGCAGCGCGGACCACACGGCGTCCGCCGCGACGACCATGTCGAGCGACTGCGCATACAGCTCGTTCATCCGCTCCACGAGCTCCTGGAGCGTGTACCGCTCGCTGAGTCTCGCCGGGCCGGTGATCGACGGCGCGGGGCCGCCCCCGGCCGCCGCGCCGCCGGACACGGTGACGCTCTCGCCGCGCAGCAGCTCGGTCAGCTCGACCAGGTCCTCGCGGCTGAGCCAGCGCCGGCGTGCCCGCAGCTCACGCGCGCTGCGCAGGGCCGCCGTGTAGGCGTCGAAGTACGACCACAGGACGGTGATCGCCCGCTCGGTGTCCGTCCAGCGGGACTGGGTGATGCCGGTCAGCCGGGCGCCCTCGAGGAGCCTGCGGCCCGCGTGGTCCTGCAGGGCGAGGAGCGAGGTCTCGATGGCCTCGTGCTCCGCTCCGAGCCGCGCCAGCGCACGGTCGACCTCGTCCCGGTCCATCACCGGCCCGGGAGGCCCCGCGACGCCCATCGATCACCTCTCTGCTTCCGTCGTCATCGCCCCCGCGTTCGAGGGTGGTCAACTCTTCAGTCGTATCAGGCCGATTGTCCTCGTGGTTCAGTCGCTGTACTCCGGGGCGGGAGGCTGCGCGTTGGCGGCCATGCCCGGGACGTCGGCCAGCCACTCCTTGTACGAGGCATCCCAGCCGCTCCTGCGGTAGTCCACGAGCACCTGGTTGACGCGCCGGACCAGGTCCTCCGCCTTCTTGTTCATCGCCACGCCGTAGTACTCCTCGGTGAACGGGGCGCCGGTGAGCTTGACCGTCGGGTCCTGCGCGGCCTGGCTTGCGGCCAGGGCGCCGTCGGTCACGACTGCGTCGACCTCACCGAGCTGGAGCCTTACCAGGCAATCGAGTTGGTTCGGCACGGTGGTGATATCGGCACCGAAGCTCTTCTCCTCAAGCGCCAACTCCGCGGTGGAGCTCTTTGCCGCACAGACCTTCTTGCCCTTGAGTGTTTTGTCGTAGCCCGTGATGTCGGAGTTCTTGGGGGCGAGCACCTGCTGGCCCGTTTTGAAATAGGCCGTGGAGAAGGCCACTTCATCGAGGCGCTCGCAGGTGATCGTCATGGTGCGGACCACCATGTCGACGTCGCCGTTCTTGATCGCCGGGATGCGCTGGTTGGTCGGGATGGCGCGGAACCGGACGTCGGCGTCGGGGCCGAGTATCTCCTTGGCGATCGCGTGCACCAGGTCGATGTCGAAGCCCTCCAGGTTGCTGTTCGACTTGTTCGGGTCGCGGTACCCCCAGCGGTAGCTGTTCTGGTCGACGCCGACGGTCAGATAGCCGCGCTTCTTGATGTCCTCGACGTAGGTGCCGTCCTTGGTCGACGGCCGCAGGCTGGCCTCGGGGTTGCAGTCTTCGGCCTTCACCTGGGTGCCCTCGGCCACGCCCTGGCCGCCCAGGCCGGTGCTGCCGTCCCCACGCGCCTGGGACAGCGGCAGCAGCAGCGCGATGACGGCCGTCAGGGCGCAGGCCACCGCCATCCCGGTCACGCCGCCCCAGCCCCGCAGGCTGCTCCGCAGACGTCGCCCCAGCATCCTGGCGCCCCCTTTCACCGGTACTCCGAAAGCCTGCGTCCGATGCCGAGCACGGCCGCCGCCGCGCCCAGTACGGCGAGCACCGCGGCGCCCACGGGAAGCCCGGTCATGGCATCCCGACCGCCCTCGGCCGCCGCTTTGAACTCCTGCTGCTCGTGATCGAGCGCCGCCTTCAGCGCGCCGTCGACAAGGTCGAAGGACTCGTCCGTCGGGTCCTGGGCCTTGGTCCCGATCACTTTCTCCAGCGCGCCCTCGTAGTTGCCGGAGTCGTCCCTCTGGCGAGCCTCCCCGTGGCGGCTCTTCCAGTCCTTCACGTTCTTGATCGCCTCGGCCACGGGCCCCTTGCCCGCCGCGTCGTCGGCGAGCGAGGCCGCCGTACCCAGCAGACCCGTGCTGCCGTCGGCGCCGCCGAGCGCCTTCATCTGCTCCTGGTAGTCGACGTCGAACTTGTCCTTGGTGACTTTGCCTTCCGTGACGGTCTCCGCGCCCCTGCTGACCAGCGTCAGATTCTCGTTGCCCCGCGCCTTGAGGGAGGCGATGCGGGCGTCGTTCAGCACGTTCAGGGAGCGGACGCCGTGGTCGTACGAATCGTCGAGTCCGGACCTGGCCACCGTGTGTCCGACGACGAGCCAGAGCAGGACCACCGTGGAGGCGGCCGTAGCCGCGAGGAGGCCGTGGTTGAACAGCCGGTTCGTACGGTGGTAGTTGCGCCGCTGCGCCCAGACCAGCGCGGCGAGCGCGAGTACGCCGACGCCTATCGCCGCCCACGGGTAGGGCGTCGCGTCGTCGTAGTCGGCGCGCAGACGCTCGTTCTCCTCTTTGTAGAGCTGCTCAGCGGCGTCCAGCATCGTCTGCATCTTGGCGTTGGCGTACCGCAGATAGGCGCCGCCCAGCGGAAGTCCCTGGCGGTTGTTGGCGCGAGCCCGCTCGATGAGGCCCGTGTACTCCGGGAGAAGCTTGTTCAGCTTGGCGACGGCGGCCGCCGATGCCGGGTCGGACCCGGAGTTCGCTGCCGCCGTGGCCAGTTTCTCGGAGGCGGTGCTGATGTCGTCCTCGTACCGCTTGGTCACATCGGCGGGTTCCTGACCACCCGCCAGAAAGCCACTGGACGCCGCCGTGTTGGCGTCGGCCAGGGACCGGTAGATGACGGCCGCGTCCGTGCTCAGGGGCTGGCTGCGGTTCAGCACGTCGTCGGCCGCGGCCGAGCGCTCCGACATCTCCCAGGTGGTGACCGCGCCGAACGCCACGACCAGCAGGGCCAGTACGGCACCGATGATCCGCAGCCGACCGGGCTCGGTCGTCGCCGCCGCACGCAGCCGGTCGACGCCCTCCGCCCATGCGGTGCGCCGGGCGGGCACGGCGCTGAGCGGTCCGGACGGGCCGGCCGGCGCCGGTGAGGCGCCCGGCTGCGGCGGAACGGCCGGCATGGTGGGCAGGGCCGGGCCTGGCGGCGCCACGCCTCCGTTCGGCGGGTATGTCACTTGACCTCCCCCATGGTCATTCGTCGGTCACTGCCGCCCTGCGCTGAGCCACGCGGGAAGGAGTGCACGGCGGCAAGTATTGCCGCCGGGACTGACATCCGCACAGGCATTGACTGGATCTTGTTCGGATTGCAGCGCAGCGAAGCCTCCCCGCATCGCCCCCTCTCCGTTGAAACACGTGAGCGAAGCCTCTTCGGTTCCCGCCCGGGCCCTCCCGGTCCCCGTGGCTTGTCACGCTTGCGCGTGCATCACCCTACGGAGGAGGTGCGAGCGATTTGCGTTCCCTTTTCGGGCGGGGAACCCCGGATCCCAGGTGGAGGCGCACTCCGGCGGACGCTCAGCCCCCGTCCTCGAAATGCGCCCGCACGCGCGCGTGCACGTCCTCCGGTGCGCCCACATGGTCGAGGCCCAGCAGCGCCGCGCCGAGCACGGGCCGTGCGGTGACGACCTGGGGCACCGCTTTCGGCGCCCGTTCGGCCAGCAGCTCGCGGATGCGGCCGTCGAGCTGGGGATGTTGGGCGGCCAGGACGCTGCCGCCCAGCAGTACCGGTGTCCGCTCGCCCAGCAGGTCGAGCCGTTCGATAGCGACCGTCGACCAGGTCACGACCTCGTCCGCGAGCCGGTCGACGATCGAGCGTGCCACCGGGTCGCCGTCCGCCGCGGTGGCGAACAGCACGGGGGTGAGCTCGTGGGTGCGCGGTACGGCGATGTGCTGCAGGTGCAGCGCCTCGATCAGCGCGTACATCGAGTCGAGCCCGAAGTGGCCGGGCAGGGTGCGGGCCAGTGCGGTCGGGCCGCCGCGTCCGTCCTCGGCCCGTGCCGCGTGCCACAGCGCTTCCTCGGCGAGCCCCCAACCGCCGCCCCAGTCCCCGGAGATCCGGCCGATCGCGGGGAAGCGCGCGACGCGCCCGTCGGGCCGCATGCCGACGCAGTTGATGCCCGCGCCGCAGACGACCGCGACCCCGAGCGGCTCGGCGACGCCGGCCCGCAGGACCGCGAAGGTGTCGTTGCGCACCTGGACGCTCGCGCCCCAGCCGCGTCGTCCCAGTGCGGCCGCCAACTGCTCCTCCTCCACCGGAAGATCGGCGTTGGCCAGGCAGGCCGAGACATGCCCGGCCCGGTCGGTCCCGGCCTGCGCGAACGCCCGGCCGACCGCATCGGCGAGGACGTCCACGGCCCGTTCGAGGCCGACCTTCGGCGGCTGGAAACCGCCGCCGCGGGCCGCTCCGACGACCCGCCCGTCGGCCGTGACCACCACGACGTCGGTCTTGCTGTTTCCCGCGTCGATGGCGAGAACGGACCCGGCGGTCCCGACGCCGGACTCCGGTGCGGTCATGCCCACGCGAGGTGCTCCCGATTGTGCGCGATCAGCCGGTCGGTGAGGCCCTCGGCGTACTCGTACTGGCCGACCAGGGGGTTGGCGAGCAGGGCCTTGAACACACGGTCGCGTCCGCCGTGGAGCGCGGCCTGCAGCGCCAGGTCCTCGTACGCCGTCACGTTCGCGACCAGACCGGCGTAGAGCGGGTCGGGCCGGGGGACCGCCAGCGGCGTGGCGCCCTTGGGCCCGACGGCGGCCTGCACCTCGATCACCGCGTCGTCCGGGAGGAACGGCAGCGTCCCGTTGTTGTACGTGTTCACCACCTGGTAAGGGCTGCCTCCCCCGCCGAGCAGCGACGCGGCGAGGTCGACGGCTGCCTCCGAGTAGAAGGCGCCCCCGCGCTTGGCCAGCAGTTCGGGCTTCTCGTCGAGCGCCGGGTCGCCGTACATCTCCAGCAGCTGCTTCTCCATGGCGGCCACTTCGGCGGCCCGCGACGGCTTCGTACGGAGCTCTCGTACGACCTCGTCGTGCGCGTAGAAGTAGCGCAGGTAGTACGAGGGGACGACGCCGAGGCGGTCGATGATCTGCCGGGGCAGGCGGAGGTCCGCCGCGATGGCTTCGCCGTGTTCGGCGAGCAGACCCGGCAGCACGTTCTCGCCCTCGGGGCCGCCGAGACGCACACCGGTTTCCCAGGTGAGGTGGTTGAGGCCCACATGGTCCAGATGCACATCGCTGGGCGCGACGCCCAGCAGGGCCGCGAACTTCCGCTGGAAGCCGATCGCCACGTTGCACAGGCCGATCGCCTTGTGACCGGCCTGCAGCAGTGCCCGCGTCACGATTCCGACCGGGTTGGTGAAGTCGATGATCCAGGCGCCCGGGTTGGTGCGGCGTACCCGCTCGGCGATGTCCAGGACCACGGGAACCGTGCGCAGTGCCTTGGCGAGGCCGCCCGCGCCCGTCGTCTCCTGCCCGACGCAGCCGCACTCCAGCGGCCACGTCTCGTCCTGCTCACGGGCGGCCTGCCCGCCGACGCGCAGCTGGAGCAGCACCGCGTCGGCGCCGTCGACTCCCGCGTCCAGGTCGGACGTGGTGACGATGGCCCCGTCGTGCCCCTGCTTGGCGAAGATCCGGCCGGCCAGCCCGCCGACCAGCTCGAGGCGGTCGGCGGCCGGGTCGACGAGCACGAGCTCCTCGATGGGCAGGGTGTCCCGCAGCCGGGCGAAACCGTCGATCAGTTCCGGTGTGTACGTCGATCCGCCGCCGACTACTGCCAGCTTCACCCTTTGACTCCTGTCAGTGTCACGCCTTCGATGAACGCCTTTTGCGCGAAGAAGAAGACGGCGATGACCGGTGCCATGACGAGCAGCGTCGCGGCCATCGTGAGATTCCAGTTGGTGTGGTGGTTGTCCTTGAACGACTCGAGGCCGTAACTGAGCGTCCAAGCAGCCGGGTTGTCGCTGGCGTAGATCTGCGGGCCGAAGTAGTCGTTCCAGCAGTAGAAGAACTGGAAGAGCGCGACGGCCGCGAGGCCCGGTTTGGCCAGCGGCACCACGACGCGCAGCAGGGTGCGCAGTTCGCCGCAGCCGTCGACCTTGGCCGCGTCGAGGTACTCGTCGGGGATGGTCAGCAGGAACTGCCGCAGCAGGAAGATGCTGAAGGCGTCGCCGAACGCCATCGGGATGATCAGCGGCCACAGCGTGCCGGTCAGATGCATCTGCTTGGCCCAGAACAGATACATCGGCACGATGACGACCTGCGGGGGCAGCATCATCGCGGAGATGACCAGCATCATCGCGATACGGCGGCCCCGGAAGCGGAACTTGGCCAGGGCGTAGGCCACCGGGAGGCTGGACACCACGGTGAGGAGCGTGCCCAGGCCCGCGTACATCAGTGTGTTGCGCCACCAGGTGAGAAAGCCAGGAGCGCTCCAGACCTGCGCGTAGTTGTCCCAGTTCCAGGACCTCGGCCACAGGGCGCTGGTCAGTGCCTGCCGGTCGTCCATCACCGAGGTGAGAAGGATGAAGACGAACGGCATCACGAAGAACAGCGCGGCGGCGATGCCGAGGGAGTGCACGGCGATCCAGTGCAGCAGCGCCTTGCGGCGGGCGGTACGGGCCGCGGATCCGCGGCCGGCCGCGTCGGCCGGGCCGCGCGCGGTGGACACGGAGGGGGGTGCGGTGACGGTGTTGGTCATGGGGGATCAGTCCTCCACCGTGATCAGGCCGCCGCGGCGGCGCATCAGCAGCGCGGTGAACGCCATGGACAGGGCGAAGAGGACGAGCGCGACGACACAGGCGGAACCGGTGTCGAAGCGCTGGAAGCCCAGGTTGTAGACGAGCTGGGGGAGGGTCAGCGTCGACTTGCCCGGATAGCCGGGCTCGTAGATCTGGCCGGCGCCGGCGCCGATGACGCCGCTGGCCGTCTTACCGGCGATGAGCGGCTGCGTGTAGTACTGCATGGTCTGGATGACCCCGGTGACCACGGCGAACATCACGATGGGGGAGATGTTCGGCAGCGTGACGTAGCGGAACCGCTTCCAGGGCCCGGCGCCGTCGAGTTCGGCGGCCTCGTACTGCTCCTTGGGCACGTCCAGGAGTGCCGCCATGAAGATGACCATGAGGTCGCCGATGCCCCACAGAGCGAGCAGGGTCAGCGCCGGCTTGGACCAGGACGGGTCGTTGAACCAGCCGGGCTGCGGCAGACCGAGGTCGCCGAGCACCTGGTTGACCGGTCCCGTACCGGGGTTGAGCAGAAAGGCGAAGGCCAGGGTCGCCGCCACGGGCGGGGCGAGGTAGGGGAGGTAGAAGGCCGTACGGAACAGACCAGCACCCGTCTTGATCTTGGTGATGAGCAGTCCGATGCCCAGGCCGAAGGCCACCCGGCACGCCACCATGACCACCACGAGCCACAGGGTGTTGCGCATCGCGGCCCAGAAGAAGGGGTACTGCGTGAAGACATACGTCCAGTTGGTGAGGCCGTTCCAGGTGGGCGGCCGGAAGCCGTCGTACTTCATCAGCGAGAAGTAGACGGTGGAGAGCAGCGGATAGATGAAGAAGACGCTGAAGCCGATGAGCCACGGGGAGAGGAACGCCAGCGTACGCAGCCCCTCCCGGCGGCGCTTCGAGCGAAGCGCCGCCGAGTGGCCGTGAAGGATCGTCATGGCCTGCTTGCCTACTTCGCCTGGGCGATGTCGGTGTCGATCTGCTCGGCCGTCTTCTTCAGCCCGGAGTCCAGGTCCTTCGCCTTGCCCGACTCGTAGTCGTAGGCGAAGTTCTGCAGGGTGTCCTGGTAGGCGCTGCCGTTGACCGCGGCCGGAGTGGTGTTGCTGTTGGGGTTCTGGGCGATCTTCACGAAGGCCTTCATCGTCGCGTCGTTCTTGAGCTTCGGGGACTCCAGCGCCGCGAAGGTCGAGGGGACGTTGTTGATGGCGTTGGCGAAGGAGACGACCGCGTCGGTGTCGGTGGTCATGTACTTCACCAGCTCCCAGGCAGCGTTCTGCTTGCTGCTGGTGCTGGCGAGCCCGATGACCGTGCCGGTCAGGAAGCCCTTGCCATAGGTGTCGGCCTGGTCGTCCGGCACGGGGAAGGGCGCGACTCCCCAGTCGAAGTCCACGCCCGCGTCCTTCATCATGCCGCCGCGCCACTCGCCGTCGATGTTCATGGCGATCTGCCCGGTCTGGAGCGGGTTCTGGGCCGACCACTCGTCACCGAAGGTGGAGCGGTACTTCTCAAGCTTCTTGAAGCCGCCGAGCGCCTTCACCATGTCCGACTGCCAGGTCAGCAGCTCCTTGAAGGCCGGGTCCTTGGCGACGTTCGACTTGCCGGCGGCGTCGAAGTACGTGGGGCCCCACTGCGCCGCCAGGTGCGGCACGGTGACCTCGTAGCCGTGGAAGTTCGGCATCCAGCCGAGCTGCGAGTAGCTGTCGCCCTTGGTCTTGGTCAGCTTGATCGCGTCGGCCTTGAACTCGGACAGGGTCTTGGGCGGGGACTTGATGCCGGCCTTCTCGAACGCCGTCTTGTTGTAGTAGAGGCCGTACGCGTCGCCGAGCAGGGGCAGTGCGCAGCGCGTCCCCTCGAACTGGGTGTAGTCCAGCATGGGCTTGGGGAACGTCTTCGCGGTGTCGATCTTCGACTTCTTCAGGAAGGGATCGAGGTCGGCGAAGACTCCGGACGAACAGAACTTGCCGACGTTGCTGGTCTCGGGCGATGCCACCACATCGGGGGCGTTGGCTCCGCCGGCGCGCAGCGCCTGGTTCACCTTGTCGGCGTCGACGTTGCCGACGACCTTGACCTTGATGTTGGGGTGCGCCTTCTCGAAGGCCGCGACGTTCGCCTCGATCGCCTTGACCTCGTTGGGGGCGCTCCAGGGGTGCCAGAAGGTGATGGTGGTCGGCTTGCTGGCGTCGTCGGTCGCGCCGGACGTGCTCGAACCGGTACACGCGGTGGCGGTCAGGGCCAGCGCGGTGAGCGCGCCGGCGAGGCAGGCACGGGTGATTCTGGGCATGGCGGAACTCCTTGGGAGAGTGGCCGGAACGGGGAGGGGAGGTGCTCCGCGCGTGCGGGGCGCAGGGGAGACGACAAGGGACAGGGGACGTAGGGACGCAGAGGGTCAGGTTCGTATGGGTATGTAGTGGTGCATAACCGGCCGTGCGGGGTGTGCTGATGCGCGGCTCGGTGGACTGATCGCCCGAAGGGGCTGGGGTGAGGGGGACGGGTCGTGCCCGCGGATCAGCGGGTGCGATCCGTGGTGGTGTCGAAGACCTCGTCGCGGGTGGCCGCGAGGGCGGACTGCAGGGCTCCGCACAGCACGGGGTGCTCCGGCATCGTGCTGAGCCTGATGGCGGGTCTGGGTACCGCCAGTTCGGCCAGTTCGGACTGGATCAGGGAGCGCAGCGGCTCCCCTCCGGCGGTGATCACGGCGCCGGCCAGGACGATCAGTTCGGGGTCGACCACCGCGACGATCGCGGCGAGTCCGGTCGCCAGGCGGGTGGCGTACTCGGCGAGCACGGCATCCCCTGCTCCTGGGGTGCGTGTCGCTTCGGCGACCACCGCGGCGGCCTTCTGTGTGAGGCTGCCGCCGGGCGGCGGGGTCAGGCCCTGGTCGCGGGCCAACCGGAGGATGGTCCGACGGCCCGCCAGCTCCTCGAAGCCGCCCGAGTTGCTGCGGGCGACGTTGCGTACCAGCGGCGCTCCGGGCAGCGGCAGGAAGGCGACCTCGCCCGCGCCTCCGGTGGCGCCCCGGTGCAGCCTGCCGCCGATCACCACGGCGGCACCGAAACCCCTCTCACCCCAGAGCAGGGTGAAGTTGTCGCATCCCCGCGCCTCGCCGATGCGCTGCTCGGCCACGGCGGCGAGGTTGACGTCGTTCTCCACCTCGAAGGGGATGGGGCCCAGGGCCCCGCCGAGCTCCTCCAGCACCCGCGGCGAGTGCCAGCCGGGCAGGTGCATGGCGTAGCGCAGATTGCCGGTGGCCGGGTCGAAGGCGCCGGGTGTGCCGATCACCACCCGGTGGATGTCGGTCCGGTGCAGCCCGGCATCCATGACCGCGCCGTCCAGTGCGTGCAGCACCCGCTCGATGGCGCCGTGGGCGCTGCGGCCGGGTGTCGGCAGTTCGTAGGTGCCGACGGTACGGCCGGTGATGTCGGCGACCGCGGCCCGGATGCCTGTGGGTGTGACATCGAGCCCGGCGACCCGGGCGGCGGCGGGGTTCACCGCGTACAGCTGTGCGTTGGGCCCCGGGCTGCCCTCGCTGGTTCCGGTGGCGATCACGAGCCCGGCGGCCTCGAGACGGGCCAGCAGCTGGGAGGCCGTGGGCTTCGACAGACCGGTGAGCTTGCCGATCCGTGTCCGGGACTGCGGCCCGTGCTCCAGCAGGAGGTCGAGCGCGGCCCGGTCGTTCATGGCACGCAGGACGCGGGGCGTGCCCGGCGTACCGGTGGTTCCGGATCCGGTTCCTGCCATGCGTGTCGCCACCTGCCCTTCGGCTGCCCAGCTTCCCAGTGTTCCTGGCCGGAAGTCCATCCAGGATCACTGGGCCCGAGCACTGTTAGGAAAGTTTCCTATCGGTTGGGGAGGAAGGTAGGCCGGGGACGGATCGGGCGTCAAGGCGTCAAAGGAAACCGCCCCCGCAGGAAACGGAGTCGTTACCTGCGGGGGCGGTGGCTCTGGGCAGAGGTGCTGCCCGGTGCGTGCTACTGCACGTCGACGTAGTCGCCGGTGGAGTTCTTCGCCGCGGTGGTGGAGGTGCCCGCGAAGCTGTAGCGCCAGTAGCCGTCGGTGGAGGCGGTGACGGTGGTCTTCAGGGCGCCGGAGGTGCCGGAGGTCACCGTCTTCACGGTCGTGTAGCTGTCGCTGCTCTTGGCCTTGAACTGCAGCGCGACCGACTGGCTGGTGTAGCCGCTGTAGGAGCCGGTCGCCCAGTTGGCGCGCGTCAGGCTGCCGGTCACGGTCAGCGTCGCGCCCTTCTTCACGGGCTCGGGCGAGGCGTTGGTGGTGACCTTGGCGGCGCGCTTGAGGGTGGCGGTGGCCGAGGTGGTACGGCCGATGTAGTCGTATCCGTCGTCGTCGAAGCGGTAGTACACGCCGGCGGACTTCCACGTGGTGGCGTCCTTGGCGTCGTACAGGTCGATCTCCGGGTCGATCGCGATGGTCCCGGTGCAGTTCTGCGTGGTGTCGTCGACGGCGGTGCAGGTCGGTACGTCGCCCGGGAACAGGAAGTTCTCGGCCGTGCCGTAGCTGCTGCCGCGGTAGAGCTCGACGACGGCGGACACGTCGTCGAACTGGACGTCCGCGGTCCGCGTGATGGTGTACGTCACCGGCACCTCGACGGTGGCGCTGGTGCCGACGGTGATGCTCTTGCCGCCGTTGACGACGACGTTGGAGAAGCTGATGTCCGGCGTCAGCGCCTGTGCGGCGGGCACGGAGACGGCGGTCAGAGCCAGAGCGCCGGACACGGCGGCGCCTATGGCGAATCTACGCATGGATCCCCACATTCCAAGTGGGCCCCCGGGCGTTGCGCTCCTGATCAAGGGCCCACTGACGGGCTGACGATAAGGGATCACGAACGTGACGGGAATGCGTGCATCCTGTGAACAGCGTTAATTTTGGGTCTGCTGTGGCGTTGCTGTCAGGTATTGCGACATGACCTGCCATACATGACGGAGGCGGCATCCCGGACATTCGGGGTGCCGCCTCCGTCGTATGTGATCAGCAGCCGCGCTGCTTCTGTGATCAGCAGTCGCGCTACTTTGCCGTGCTCGTCGGCGCGATCGGCGAGGCCGCCTGCGACTGCGGCGACGTCGTCGACGCGTAGGCCGAAGGGGCCGCCATGCCCGCCGTCGGGTCGGCCGCCGCGTCCGCGTCCTCCGGCTGGGCCGGGAGGCCGCCGACGATGCGGATGCCCGCCTCGTCGAACGCCCGCTTGATCCGCCAGCGCAGCTCGCGCTCGACGGACAGGGCCTTGCCCGGCATGGTCTTCGCGGAGACCCGGACGACCATCGAGTCCAGCAGGACGCTGTCGAGGCCGAGGACCTCGACGGGGCCCCAGAGCCGCTCGTTCCAGGGCTCCTCCTTGGCCATGCTCTCGCCGACCTCGGCGAGGATGGCCTTGACCTGGTCCAGGTCCTCGGTGGGGCGGACCGTGACGTCGACGCCCGCCGTCGCCCAGCCCTGCGAGAGGTTGCCGATGCGCTTGATCTCGCCGTTGCGGACGTACCAGATCTCGCCGCTGTCGCCGCGCAGCTTCGTCACCCGCAGGCCCACCTCGATGACCTCGCCGGAGGCCACGCCCGCGTCGATGGAGTCCCCGACCCCGTACTGGTCCTCGATGATCATGAAAACGCCGGAGAGGAAGTCCGTGACCAGGTTGCGCGCGCCGAAACCGATCGCGACACCCGCGACACCGGCCGAGGCCAGCAGCGGCGCCAGATTGATCTCGAAGGTGCTGAGGATCATCAGCGCGGCCGTGCCCAGGACCAGGAAGGACGCGACCGAGCGCAGCACCGATGCGATGGCCTGCGAGCGCTGGCGGCGCCGCTCCACATTGACCAGCAGCCCGCCCAGCGCGGTGCCGTCCACGGCCTGGACGGTGCGGTTCATGCGCTCGATCAGCTTGGTGATCGCACGCCGGATCGCCACTCTCAGCACCGCCGCGATCACGACGATCAACAGGACGCGCAGGCCGATGCTGAGCCAGGTCGACCAGTTCTGCTCGACCCAGCTCGCGGCGTTCGTGGCCTTTTCCTGAGCGTCCTCGAGGGTGACCTTCTGCGGATCCGACGACGATGATCCGGCGGCCGAAAGGACGGACAAGAGCACGGCAGGTACCTCCAGGCGTAGCGGCCTGCCCGGGCCGTCCGGGGACGGCGGTCCAGGTCTTCGGGGACGACGGTCCAGGCCGTCCTGAGACGACGGTCGCACGGTGCGCACCGCTCGGGCAGACACACCACACTAACGGGGCATCGTGTGTGGATCGTTGTGATGTTCGAGGGAGAGACTGTGCTCACCAGGGGATGAAGGAGGTGTGGCGACCGCGCATCCCCGGGTGGTGTGGCCGATGGCACACGACCGCACGCCCGGGAGAGGTGTGGCCGACCGCACACTCCCGCAGGACCATCCCTGGAATCCCTGGCCGAACCACAGGCCGACGGGTTCGAGCGGCACCTGGAGCAGGGGGTGCGGGGAAAACTCCCTCATCCCGTTACCCGGACATGGTGGCGCTTCGACCAGGCATGAGGTCAGACTGACAACAGATCGTCCCGGCGCGAGCCACGCGCCGCCGGCGTACAAGGAGGCATCCGTGCCGCACGTCCTGGTCCTCAATGCGTCGTACGAGCCACTCGGCGTCGTACCGCTCCGCCGCGCGCTCGTCCTCGTCCTCGAGAACAAGGCCATCTGCCTCGAGGAGTCCGGCGCCTTTATGCACAGCGCAACCGTCACTGTCCCCGCACCCAGCGTGGTCCGGCTCAAACGGTTCGTCCGGGTCCCCTACAGGGGGCCCGTTCCTCTGACCCGGCGGGCGCTCTTCGCCCGCGACGGCGGCCGGTGCATGTACTGCGGTGGCGTCGCAACCAGCGTCGACCACGTCATCCCGCGCAGCCGTGGAGGCAAGCACGTCTGGGACAACGTGGTGGCGTCCTGCCGCCGCTGCAACCACGTCAAGGCCGACCGCCACCTGCGGGAGCTCGGCTGGCGGCTACGGCACCAGCCCGCCCCGCCCACCGGCCTCGCCTGGCGCATCATCGGCACCGGCCATAGGGATCCGCGCTGGCTGCCGTACTTGCAGCCGTACGGCGCGGAGGACGCTATGGCCCGGATCGACGGCATCTCTGCCTGACGGATCCGGGCCTTCGCGTTCCCCCGTTCACCCGGGGGCCCATGCCTGGGCCCCCGGCCCCCCGTTCCCCTGCAGGGCCGCGTTACGTGAACCGCAGCTCCGCAGGGTGTACGGAACGCCGCAGCAGCGGCAGCGAGGTGGCCGCGGCCAGCAGGGCGGCGGCGTAGACGGCAACGGGCACGAGCAGCGGCAGTAGGAGCGGGATACGCCCGGCGTCGACCAGGAGGCCGTAGGCGACGTACACGCCCGTGCCGCCGATGCCCGCCAGGAGCATGGCCGGGGCCAGTGGGATCGCGGTCTCCAGCAGCAGCGTCCGGCCCAGGACCTCGTGCGGCACCCCTGCGGCGGCCTGCGCGGCGAGCCCTCTGCGCCGGGTGGCCAGCGACTCGGCGGTGCCGACGGCGAGGCCGCAGAGGCTGATCACCAGGGCCACCAGGACGGCGGCGCCCGCGAGGTTAATGCCGGTCGTGTAGAAGGCCATGTCCTCGGCCGAGTAGTTGCGGTCGTTGTTCAGGACGTCCAGCAGCATCTCCCGTACGCCCACGAAGCCGACCCCGACGACGGCCACCAGCAGTACGGCGGCGTGGGTGCGTGCGGCGGCCCAGGGGTCCGACTGC
Organism: Streptomyces sp. NPDC002896; assembly: GCF_040295225.1. NCBI lineage: Bacteria > Bacillati > Actinomycetota > Actinomycetes > Kitasatosporales > Streptomycetaceae > Streptomyces > Streptomyces sp. NPDC002896. The sequence goes on from NZ_JBEOVA010000001.1 coordinate 518,816, forward strand.
AGCCGCCCGGCGGCGATCAGCACGGCGGGGCTCTCGGCCCGTGCGGCGAGGACCCTGCCCATGACCCGAGCCGTGGCCCCCGAGACCGCAACCGCGCCCGCCCCGGTCAGCACCACCGCGGCGAACACCCCCAGCGGGAACGCGGCCGTGCCGCGACGGCCCTGGACGACGATCAGTGCCGCAGAGCAGAACACCACCAGCACGGGAACCAGGAGAGCGAGTGCTTCGACCCGGCCGTACGACGGACGCACCCGGCGCACCCAGCCGAGCGGTGAGGCCACCACACGGCGCAGCGCCAGGGCGCTCACCAGGGCGCCCAGCACCGGCACGGCCCCCGCGATCAGCGCGAACGCGGCCCAGGCCGGAGCCGGCGGCCAGTGCCCCAGCCTCCGCAGAAGGAGCACGCAGAACGTCGCGCCGACGGCCGAGCCCATCAGGCACGCAAGGCCCGCCTCGGCAGCGGCGATCCGCCGCACCTGCCAGGGCGTGGCCCCCGCCAGCCGCAGACCGGCCAGCCGCCGGTCGCGGTGCACGGCGCCGATCCGGGCGCACTGGGCCAGGAATCCGAGCACCGGTACCAGCAGGAGCAGCAGCGTCACCACCACACCGGCGCGCTGCCCCGGCTCGTTCAGCAGCCCGTGGGCGTACGAGAGACGCACCTGCCCGCGGAGCGAGGCGACCGCGGCCGCCGCGAGCCCGAAGCCGGTGGCCAGCGCGGCGCCCAGGCCTGTGAGCGCGACACGCCACCACTCGCGGCGGTCGGAGCCGTGGGTCAGCTGCCAGGCGAGCCGGAGGCCGTTCATCATCGGGTGACCTCCTGCGCCTCGAGTTCGGGTACGACGGTGCCGTCGCGCAGCAGCACCTCGCGGTCCGCGTACGCCGCGACCTGTGCGTCATGGGTGATCAGCAACACGGCCGTGCCGGCCTCCCGGGCGGTGTGCACCAGTGCCGTCATCACCTGCTCGCCTGCAAGCGAGTCGAGGGCTCCGGTGGGCTCGTCCGCGAAGACGACCTTCGGGCCGGTCACCAACGCCCGTGCCAGCGACACCCGTTGGGCCTGCCCGCCGCTCATCTCGCCGGGCCGGAGGTCTTCCTGCCCCCGCACCCCGAACCGCTCCAGCCACTCGCCCGCCCGTCCGCGCGCCTCCTTGCGCCCCTCTCCGGAGAGCAGCAGCGGCAGCGCCACATTGTCGAGAGCGGTGAGTTCGGGGATCAGCTGGCCGAACTGGAAGACCACGCCGAACTCCGTGCGCCGCAGCTTGCTGCGTCGTCTTTCGGACAGCTGGTCGAGCCGTTCCTGCCCGTAGGTGACCGAGCCCTCGTCCGGGCGGATGATTCCGGCCAGGCAGTGCAGCAGCGTGGACTTCCCGCTGCCGCTGGCGCCCGTGACGGCGAGGATCTCGCCCGGGTGCAGATCCACCGAGGTGCCGCGCAGCGCCTCGTTCCTGCCGTGGGCCTTCACCAAGCCGCGGGCCGCCAGGAGCGGCACCCCCTTGTCGGTGCTCATGCTGCGTCGACCTCCGCGGTCAGAGTGGTGAGCCGGGCGGCGGTGGCGGTCATCCACCGCAGGTCGGCATCGAGATGGGACAGGGCATAGTCGGCCGAGAGCACGGTCGTGAGATCGGCATCCGATGCGGTCTTGACCGCCGTGAGCTCCCGCATGCGCGCCATGTGCGCGGCTCGCTGCCCTGCCAGATAGGCGGCGGCATCACCCGAGGCGAGGATCGCGACCACGACCTTCGCGAAGATCTCGTTGGCCACGAAGGGAGCGGGCGGAGTGATCTCGCTCGCCCAAGCGGCGAGTTCACGCGCCCCGGCGTCGGTGGACCGGTAGAGGGTGCGCTCCGGGCCCCCGTCGGAGTCGGTGCCGTCGACCTCCGCGAGGCCGTCGCGGACCAGGCGTTGAAGCGTCGTGTACACCTGCCCGTAGGCCAGCGGACGGGCTTGCGGGAAGCGTTCGTCGTGCCGTCGCTTGAGGTCGTAACCATGGCTCGGACCTCCGGCGAGCAGCCCCAGCAGGATGTGGCGGGTGCTCATGGGGAGCAGTATGTACTCAAAATATGTAGTGAGTGAATAGTCTTCGGCGAACAGCTTCCGGAAATGGCTTCCGCGGACCAGGGGAAGCGCCACCGTGAGCGGTCACTGCACGACCGCGTACGCCTCCACCGACCACAGCGAGTAGCCGAAGCGCGTGGCCCTCTTGTCGCCCTGTACGCGGACGAAGCGGGTGCCCGGTGCGTCCAGGCGGACCGTCTCGCGGCCGCCGTGGCCGTCACGCACGGCTGACGCGGTGTGCCATGTCCTGCCGTCCGGCGAGACCTGGATGCGGTACGCCGATGCGTAGGCGTCCTGCCAGTGCAGGACCAGCGCGCCGAGGCGGACCGGGCTGGGCAGTTGCAGCTGCCACCATGCGCCGTCCTCGGCGGGCGATGACCAGCGGGTTTCCGGGTCGCCGTCGATCGCTGCCGACGCTGGGAAGTCCGCGGTCTCGTCGCCCGACGAGCTAGCGGCGGCGCCCCGTGCGAGGTCCGGGCCTCCGGTGGGCGGGCAGGCCCGCACGACGAGAGTGCGCGTCGCATTCCCGAACGTGACGCGGACCGGGTACGTCCCTGCGGGTGTGCCCTCCGGAACCGTGACGTGCAGTGGCACGGTCACCGTTGTGCCGCGCGGCAGCGTCGTCTCCGGCGGAACGCGCACGATGACGCCCTTCGGCGCCCGCACGGTGACCTTGCCCCGGACGTCTGCGGGGCGCCGGGGCGTCAGACGCAGGCTCAGCCGCCGGATGCCGCCGCCGATCACCACGTCGGTCTCGCGGGTGAGCTTCGCGTCGGCGGCGGGGGAGTCGGCGAACCAGGGGACGAGGTGGTCCACACCGCCTCGCCGCCTCAGGGACGTGGCCCCCCGTGCCGCGGGGCCGGTGATCCGCAGCGCGTCGGCGCGCAGCCCGCTCGGCGCAAGCTCCGTCCAGCCGCCGGCCGCCAGCTCGCCGATGGGACGCCAGCCCTGGTCCGGGATGTGCGCCTCCACGGTGCCGGGAGTGCCGGGGGCGGTCATCGCGGTCACCGCGGTCAGCGGGCGCACGCGCGAGAAGCGGACCGTGCGGCCGCCCACGGCCCTGTCCTGCGGGGAGTCCTTCGCCGCGGCCGACTCCTGGCTGAGGCCTGACCACCTGGCGTACGCCTGCTCGGCGCGCCTCAGGAACGGGGCGAGTACGCCCCTGCCCACCGTCACCCGGTCCGCCGTCGCCGCGCCGCCCAGCAGGCCGGGCTCCCGTCCGCCGTCGAGTCGCGCGAGCTCCCGCGCCCCCCGCCAGGCCGCACCGCCGTCGCCGCGCGACTGCGCGACGAGCATGTCGACGGCGGTCTCGCCGGCCGCCCCGTAGCGCGCCAACTGCTCGATCCAGGGCCGCACTTCACGGCTCAGCGCAGTGCCGGACAGGCGCCCCGGCACCTGTCGCATCACCGTGAAGGCGGCGCGCAGCCGCTGCGCCGCCGCCTCGTTCCGCGCGGCGTCCTGCACCGTACGGGCCTGCCAGAACTCCTCGATGAGCGGCCGCAGGTACGCGGACTCGTCGGCGCCCAGGACGGACGAGGCGTTGTTCCCGGCCAGCGCGCGCAGCGCCGCACGGGTCCTCTCGTCGTCGCCGGCGAGGTCGTCGACCGCGGCGAGCCAGGACTCCTGAGGCCGGTAGTCCCGCGGGTTCCAGGCGTAGTCGGCGACCGTGAACAGCGGCAGGCGGGAGGCCGCGGGCTGCGCCATCGCGTTGGCGAGCAGTGCCGCGGAGCCGGTCGCCACGGCGGGTTCGCGGCCGGTGTAGGGGCCGAGGAAGATGCGGTCCTGGGCGTAGTCGTTGACCGGGTAGTTGTCCATCGTGACGAGCGGATGCCGCGAGCCGAACGCCCGCCGCGCCGAGGCGAGTTCGGGACCTGTGATGGTCCTGGGGACGACTCCGACGCCGGTCCACGCCACCTCGACGCCTTCGTCGAGTGCGCCCGACAGCGCTGTGCGGTAGATGGTCGGCCCGTCCTCGTAGTACTCGGTCGGCATCAGCGACAGCGGGGCGGAGCGCGGGTGGCGTTTCGCGAGATGCCGGGCCACCGCGTTCGCCACGCGCGCGTGCGCCTTCGCGGCCGCGCCGGGCCCCGAGCCGAAGACAGCGGCGTCCTGTGCGCAGTGCCACTCGCTGTAGCTGACGTCCTGGAACTGGAGCTGGAAGGCGTGCACGCCCAGCGCCCACATGGCGTCGACCTTGCGGATCAGGGCCTTCAGGTCGCGGTCCGACGACAGGCACATCGCCTGGCCGGGCGCCACGGCCCAGGCGAGCGTCACATGGTTGCGGCGGGCCCGTTCGGCGAGCGCGCGGAAACCGGCGCGCTGCTCGGGCGGGTACGCCTCGCGCCAGCGCGTCTGGCGGTACGGGTCGTCGCCGGGGGCGTAGAGATACCGGTTCTGCTTCGTCCGGCCCATGAAGTCCAGCTGGGCCAGCCGCTGCCGCGTGGTCCACGGTGTGCCGTAGAACCCCTCGGTCATGCCGCGTACGGCGGTGCCGGGCCAGTCGCGTACGACGGCACCGGCGATCCGGCGGCCTCCCCCAAGCTCTCGGCTCCTCCTCGGCTCCGCTCGAGCAGGGGGGACCCCCACGAGCAGGGGGGACCCCCACATCAGCTGACGCAGCGTCTGAACGCCGTGGAACAGCCCGTCATCGCCGGTCCCCGAGATCGCCACGGTGTCACGGCCGCCGACGCGCCCCACGGCCAGCCGGTACCCGCCGGCCGGCAGCTCGCCGCGTTCGGCGGCCACCCCGAGGGCCCGGAGGGTGTTCTCGACATCCGCCGAACCGCCGCGCGGGTGCGCGGCGCCGGGCCTGGCGCTCGTACGGGCCGCCTCCTCGCCCGCGCGGATCACCAGCCCGCGCCCGGCAGGGAGCGCCGCACCGTCCCGTACCTCCGTGATGCGCCGGACGCCCGCCTTGCGCAGCAGGGCGCGCAGGGCCCGAAGCGCGTACGGGTCCGTGCCGACGGGTGCGGCAAGGGTGACGTCGTCGGTGATCGTGGCCGCCGGGCCACGGGGCTGCATCGACTGGGGGAGGGGCCGGACAGCCGGGAGGGACGACTCCGCCGGGCGGTCGCCGGGCGGGACAGCGGGCGGCGCTTCCGGAGGCGCCGTTTCCGCAGCGGAGGGCGCTTCCGGAGGCGAGGGCACCGTCGCAGCGTCCGGAGACGTAGGAACCTCCGCCGCCCCACGCGGTGGAGGAATCGCCGCCGCGCCCCGCGGCGGGGGAACCGCCACGGCGCCCGGCGCACCGGCGCCCAGCGCACCCGCCACGACGGCGCACGCGATGGCGGCCGCTCTCCTGCTGCGCCCCCAGCGGCGGAGCTGCACGGACTCTCTCCTCGTAGGTCAACTGCGTTCGACACGCCGCGCATCGGCACCTTCACAGGCCTCGCGCGATGACAGAGAGCCCACCATTCATGCACGGAGAGTGTCAACGAGCGTGGCCGTTGTGACACGTGTGCCCTCGGGAGTTGCGGTCATGGCGTCGCGCCCACTGGATCAACTCCCGCGCTCGGAACAGAATGTGACCAGGAACACGTTGACCGACCGAGTACGTCTGCGGCCGCGCCCACGGGGTATGGGCTGCCTGACCATGCCTCCCGGCGAAGCCGAGGGGTGTCCGGCCCACGACAAGGAGGCCCTTGTGGCCGCATCGGCGAACCTTCTGCTCTCGGCCCTCTCCAAACCCACGGACCTCGAACTCACGGACCGCGAACCCACGGACCTGTCCGGGGCCGTCCCGGCCCCCGCCCACGCACTGGACGACTGCACCTGCTTCACCGCGGAAGGCGCCTGCGCCGAGGCGCCCCTCACCAGCGAACCGCCCCTCGCGGACGCCGCGCCGCTGACCAGCGAGCCACCGCTCTCCGACGTCGCCCCGCTCACCAGCGAGTCCACCTCCAACGGCGCGGCCGCGGGCCCGGACCCCATGGGAGCGTAGATGCCCCTTGCCCGGCTCGCCGCGCTGCACGGCGTCGCCACCTCGTACTCCCCGTCGCCCGGCCGTACGGTCCAGGCATCGGACTCCGCGGTCGTCACGACGCTGGCGGCGCTGGGCGTCGACGCGAGCACGCCCGAGGCGATCCGGCACGCGCTCGAGACCCGCGAGGCCGAGCTGCGGGAGCGGCTCCTCCCGCCCACGGTCGTGGGCCGGCCGGACCGTGAGCCCGCCGCCCTGGCGGACCTGCCGCCCGGCACGCGCGTGCGGATCGAGACGGAGCAGGGCGAGACCCGCGCATCCGCCACGGGCCTGCCGCCCGGTGTCCACACGCTGCAGGCCACCGCGCCCGACGGCCGCACCGCCCGGGCGCACCTGATCATCGCGCCCGAGCAGTCGCCGGGCCCGGCGGGCCGGACGTACGGACTCCTTGTGCAGCTGTACTCGCTGCTGTCGGAGCGCTCGTGGGGCATGGGCGATCTCGGCGACCTGACCGAGCTCGCCGCCTGGGCGGGCCGCTCGCTCGGCGCGGGATTCATCCAGGTCAACCCGCTGCACGCCGCCGTGCCCGGCCCTCCGACCGACCCCTCGCCGTACCGGCCGTCGTCCCGCCGCTTCCCGGACCCGGTCCATCTGCGCATCGAGGACATCCCCGAGTACCCGTACCTCCCGGGACCGGACGGTGAGAAGGCGCGCGGCCTGCTCGAGCGGGTCGCCGCCCTGCGCGCATCGGTCCTGGAGAAGGGCGCCCTGATCGACCGCGACGCGGTGTGGGCGCTCAAACGGGAGGCGCTGGAGCTGGTCCGGGACGTCCCGCTGGGCCCGGGACGGCGCGCGGCCTACCAAGGCTTTCTCGCCGCCGAAGGGCGGGCGCTGGAGGACCACGCGACCTGGTACGCGCTGGCCGAGGTGCACGGCTCCGACTGGCACACCTGGCCGGAGGGCCTGAAGGACCCGCGCTCGGCGGAGACCGCGCGCGCCCGCGAGGAGCTGCGGGACCGCGTCGACTTCCACAGCCTCCTCGCCTGGCTCACTGACGCCCAGCTCGCCACCGCCCAGCGCACGGCGTATGACGCGGGCATGCCGATCGGGCTGGTCCACGACCTCGCCGTGGGCGTGCACCCCGGCGGCGCGGACGCCTGGGCGCTGCAGGACTACTTCGCGGCGGGCATGACGGTGGGCGCGCCCCCGGACGCGTTCAACGCCCGCGGCCAGGACTGGGGCCTGCCCCCTTGGCGCCCGGACCGCCTCGCCGCCTCGGGCTACGCCCCGTACGGCGACCTGCTGCGCGCCCTCTTCCGGCACGCCGGTGCGCTCCGCATCGACCACGTCATGGGCCTGTTTCGGCTCTGGTGGATCCCGCAGGGTCAGCCGCCCACGGAGGGGACGTACGTCCGCTACGACGCGGAGGCCATGCTCGCAGTCCTGGCGCTGGAGGCGGACCGCGCGGGCGCCATGGTCATCGGCGAGGACCTCGGCACCGTCGAGCCCGGCGTACGCGAGACGCTGCACGAGCGCGGCATGCTCGGCACCTCCGTGCTCTGGTTCGAGCGGGACTGGGACGGCTCCGGAAAGCCGCTGCCGCCCGAGGAGTGGCGCGCCGACTGCCTGGCCACCGCCACCACGCACGACCTGCCCTCCACCGCGTCCCGGCTCACCGGTGACCACGTCGAACTCCGCGCTGAGCTCGGCCTGTTGACCCGCCCGGTCGACGAGGAGCGCGCCGAGGCAGCCGCCGACGTCGACGAATGGCGCGCACTGCTGGCGCAGCTCGGGCTCCTGCCCGGCGGGCCCGGCGACGAGGAGGAGGAAATCCGCGCCGTCCACCGTTTCCTGCTGCGCACCCCGGCCCGCATGGTCGGCCTGTGGCTGCCGGACACGGTAGGCGACCGGCGCCCGCAGAACCTGCCGGGCACCTGGGACCAGTACCCGAACTGGCGGCTGCCCATCGCGGACGCCGAGGGCCGCCCGGTCACCCTCGAGCAACTCGCGGCATCGCCCCGGCTGCACGCGCTGATCGATGTGCTCAGGCCCTGAGAGCGCCCGGAGCGCCCGGAGTGCGTGCCGAGAGAGCCCTGAGAGGGCTCGTACGGCACCCCGGGCGCGCGGGCCGTTCGGCCGTTCGCTACGTTGGCACCGTGGACAAGAAGAACGCCCTGCGCGCCGGCGCCCTGGCCGCCGGTACGACGCTGATGATGCTGCTGATGTCGTCCCCCGCCTCCGCGCTGATCCGCGACGACGGCGATGACCCGGGCCCCGGCCTGAGCGTGGTCGAGACGCTGGGTCTCTATGTCGTGCTGCCCATCGTCATCTTCCTGGCGATCGCCGGCCTCGTGATGCTGGGCGACAAGTCCCGCAAGCAGCAGAAGCAGGGCTGACACCAGGGCGACCAGGGCCTCAGCCCCGCCCGACACAGCTTTCGTCGAGGGCGCCCCTTTCTGCGTACACAGCGCGAGGGGCGCCCTCGACGTGTCTCCAGACCCGGCCGCGCTGCCGTCCTACGGCTCCTCCGCCGTGAGGTAGCGCTGCACCGTCGGTGCCAGCCAGTCCACGATCTCCTCGCGGCTCAGCGCGGCGGCGCCCGGAAAGCGCAGCACGTAACGGGTCAGGGCCATGCCCAGGATCTGTGACGCGACCAGTGCGGCGCGGGCCGGAGCCTGCCCCTGATCGGGGCAGGCCTGCCGGACGACCGGCAGCAGCTGCTCCTTGAAGATCCCCTGCATGCGCTCGGCAGCCGCAGCGTTGGTGACGCCCACCCGCAGCAGCGCGGTGAGGACCTCGTTCTCCTCCCACAGGTCGAGGAAGTGGCTCACGAGCGTCCGGCCCACGTCCTTCAGGGGCGTCCCTTGCAGGCCCGGAAGGTGCAGGTCGAAGGCGCAGGCGGCCGCGAAGAGCCCCTCCTTGCTGCCGTAGTAGCGCATCACCATCGACGGGTCGATCCGGGCGTCCCGGGCGATGGCGCGGATGGTGGCGCGTTCGTATCCATCGGCGGCGAAGCGCTCGCGTGCGGCCGTCAGGATGGCGGTGCGGGTGGCGTCGGAGCGGCGTGGGCGCCCGGACGCGCCCGGGTCGAAGAGGCTGGCTGCGGATGCGCTTTCGGACATGCCAACAACCGTAGGCCAACACCTGTTGACAGTCCATAGCCGGAGTCGTACGTTGGCCAACAAGCGTTGACCAACAGGCGTTGGCATCAGGAGGCCGCAATGAACGGCACGACCGGATCGACTCAGCGCAACGACCACGACCATGACCGCCACGTCATCGTCGTCGGCGCCGGCCCGACGGGCCTGCTGCTGGCCGGCGACCTTGCCGAGGCGGGCATCCCCGTCACGCTGCTGGAAAGGCGGCCGCGCGGCATCAGCAACCTCTCCCGCGCTTTCGTCGTGCACGCCCGCACGCTCGAACAGCTCGATGTGCGCGGCCTGGCGGACGAGCTGGAGGCCAAGGGGCAGCGCCTCGACCGGCTCCGCCTCTTCGGCCGCCTCACGCTCGACCTGAGCACCCTTCCGTCCCGCTTCAAGCACCTCCTTGTGCTGCCGCAGTACGAGATCGAGGCCGCGCTGGAGCGGCGCGCGGTCGAGGCGGGCGTGCAGTTCGCCTACGAGACGGAGGTGACGGGCCTGACGCAGGACGGCGACGGGGTGACCGTCGAGGTGCGAGGACCGGACGGTGAGCCGGCCACGCGGCGGGCCGCGTACGTCGTCGGCACCGACGGCCTGCGCAGCGCCGTACGCGAGGCGATCGGCCAGCCTTTCCCGGGCAAGTCGGTCATCCGCTCGGTCGTCCTGGCGGACGTGCAGCTCGCCGAGCAGCCGGAGACGGTACTGACCGTCAACGCCGTGGGGGACGCTTTCGCCTTCATCGCCCCCTTCGGCGACGGCTACTACCGCGTCATCGGCTGGAACCGCGGCCGCAACGTCCCCGACAGCGAGCCCGTCGACCTCGAGGAGATCAAGGAGATCACCCGACTGGCCCTGGGCCGCGACTTCGGGATGCACGACGCCCGCTGGATGTCCCGCTTCCACAGCGACGAGCGGCAGGCGCCCCAGTACCGGGTGGGCCGTGTCTTCCTTGCCGGGGACGCCGCGCACGTGCACACCCCGGCGGGCGGCCAGGGCATGAACACCGGCCTGCAGGACGCCGCGAACCTCGGCTGGAAGCTCGCAGCGGTACTCGACTGCCACGCCCCGGAGGGTCTGCTGAACACCTACCAGACCGAGCGGCACCCCGTCGGCAAGGCCGTGCTGCGCTCCAGCGGTGGGATCGTGCGCCTCGCGATGGCGAAGCGCCCGTGGACGCTGGCGGCCCGGGCCGCGCTCACGGCGTTCCTGGGCATCGCGCGCCCGGTCCGCGCCAAGATGCTCGGCCAGATCACCGGCATCGGATACGCGTACCCGGCACCGCGCGGCGCCCACCCCCTCACCGGCAAGCGTGTCCCGGACGTGGCACTTGAGGACGGCCGCCTCTACGAGGCGCTGCGCGGCGGGAAGTTCGTCCTGATCACATCGGCCGACACGGCGATCGAGCCCGAAGACCGCAAGGACCGCCTCACGGTGACCCGTTGGACCACAAACCGCAGCACGACGCTCCTGGTGAGGCCGGACGGGTATGTGGCGTGGGCGTCGGATTCGGCGGACGCGGAAACTGTGGAGGATGCCTTGGCCGCCGTCACCGCTGTGGGCAGGCGTTCCGCAGGGCGGAACGGGTGGGCACAGCCCACGACGGCGGGCAACTGAACGTCGTACGGTCAGCTACCGCTGGTGCCAGCAAGCAACCGCCGCAGCAGGCCGGCCAATTGGCCGGCCTGCTCCGCATCCAGCACAGACAGCGCCTCCGTCTGCACCTCAAGCCCCGCTACAACCGCCTCCTCGACCACCGCAAGCCCCTTCTCCGTCAGCGTCACCTGCAGCGCACGCCGATCGTGCGGATCGGGCGAGCGACGCAGCAGCCCGGCCCGCTCCAGCTTGTCGAGGCGCCCCGTCATGCCGCCGGTGGTCATCATCAGCGTCGCCGAGAGCTGTCGCGGCGAGAGCGCGTACGGCTTGTCGGCGCGGCGCAGCGTCGCGAGCACGTCGAACTCGCCGCGTGAGAGGCCGAAGCGGGCGTACACCTTCTCGACGCGGTCGCCCATCGTGCGCGCAAGGCGGTAGACGCGGCCGAAGACCTCCATCGCGGTCGTGTCGAGCTCGGGCCGGACGGTGGCCCACTGCTCGATGATCGCGTCGACGGGGTCCTTGTCCTGCGGGGTCGCGTTCATGGGAAAAGTATCGGCGCCCGATCGATCGACGGCAAGTAACTCGACAGCAAGTATCTTCGTGCTGATTTGCTTGCTAAAAAGTAACTTAGAGCTAAGCTACTTTGGTCGGGTGAGCCACGCACCGGAGGGGATCGTCGATGAAGCGCGCCAGCACCGTCCTGTTCACCGCCCTCGCCCCCGTCTCGTGGGGGTCGACCTACGCCGTCACGACGGAGTTCCTGCCGGCGGACCGTCCGCTGTTCACGGGCCTGATGCGCGCCCTGCCTGCCGGAGTCGCCCTGCTTGCGCTCACACGAGTCCTGCCACGCGGTGCCTGGTGGTGGAAGGCGGCGACACTCGGCGCCCTGAACATCGGCGCCTTCTTCCCGCTGCTCTTCCTCTCCGCGTACCGGCTGCCCGGCGGTATGGCCGCGGTCGTCGGTTCGGTCGGCCCGCTGTTCGTGGCGGGTCTGGCCGCGCTGCTGCTGGGTGAGCGGCCGACCCTGCGTACCCTGCTCACCGGTATCGCGGCGGCTTTCGGCGTCAGCCTCGTCGTCCTCCAGGCCGCGTCGGCACTCGACCTCGTCGGCGTACTGGCCGCCCTCGCCTCGGCCGCCTCGATGGCGACCGGAACCGTGCTCACCAAGCGCTGGGGGCGCCCCGAAGGCGTCGGTCCGCTCGCGCTCACGGGGTGGCAGCTCACCGCGGGCGGCCTGCTCATCGCGCCGGTGGCGTTTCTGGTCGAGGGCGCACCGCCCGCGCTCGACGGCCGCAACATCGCCGGGTACGTCTATCTGGCGGTCGCCAACACCGCGGTCGCGTACTGGCTCTGGTTCCGCGGCATCGGCCGCCTGACCGCCACGCAGGTCACCTTCCTCGGCCCGCTCTCCCCGCTGACCGCCGCGGTCATCGGATGGGCGGCTCTGGGCCAGGCGCTCACGCCCGTGCAACTGGTGGGCATGGCGATCGCGTTCGGCGCGACGCTCGCGGGCCAGGCGCGGCCGCGCGCCTCGGCCGCCGCGCCCGATGTCCTCCGGATCGCCCCCGTAGAGCGGGGAGTCCAGCGGATTCGCTCCTGACGACGTGTGGGGTGCCCCCCGGCCCGAGAGGCACCCCACACACGAACGAAGAACTACGCCGCCGCGTCCGCAGCCTGCGCCTTCAGAGCCCGCTCGATGCCCGCCCGGGACTCCGAGACCAGGCGGCGCAGGGCCGCGTTCGGCTCGGCGGAGGCCAGCCAGGCGTCCGTCGCGTCCAGGGTGGCCTGCTCCACCTGCAGCGCGGGGTAGAGGCCGATCGCGATCTGCTGGGCCATCTCGTGCGAGCGGGACTCCCAGGCGTCCTTGACCGCGGCGAAGTACTTCTCCGTGTAGGGAGCGAGGAGTTCGCGCTGGTCGGTCTGTACGAAGCCCGCGATCACGGCCTCCTGCACGGCGTTCGGCAGCTTGTCGGACTCGACGACCGACGCCCACGCCTCCGCCTTGGCCTCGACGGTCGGGCGGGCGGCCCGTGCGGTCGCCGCGTGGCGCTCGCCCGCGGCGGTCTTGTCCCGCTCGTACTCGGCCGCGATCTCCGCCTCGCCGAACCGGCCCGTGGCCGCGAGCCGCTCCACGAACGCCCAGCGCAGCTCGGTGTCGACGACCAGGCCCTCGATCGTCTCCGTGCCGTCGAGCAGGGCGGCCAGCAGGTCGAGCTGCGCGTCCGCCCGCGCGGTCGCCGCGAAGGCGCGCGCCCACGCCAGCTGGTGGTCACTGCCCGGCTTCGCAGCCCGGAGATGCTCCAGCGCCGCCTCGGTCCACTGCGCCAGACCCGTCTCGCGCCACGCCGGGTCCGCGTACAGGTCGATCGCCAGTTTCACCTGGCGGTGCAGCGACTGGACCACGCCGATGTCCGACTCCTTGCCGATGCCGGACAGCACCAGCGACAGGTAGTCGCGGGTCGCCAGCTCGGCATCGCGCGTCATGTCCCAGGCCGAGGCCCAGCTCAGGGCGCGCGGCAGTGAGGCCTCGAAGTCGCCGAGGTGCTCGGTGACCGCCTTCAGCGACTCCTCGTCGAGGCGGACCTTCGCGTACGACAGGTCGTCGTCGTTGAGAAGCACGACCGCCGGGCGGCGCTTGCCCACCAGCTGCGGTACGGCGGTCAGCTCGCCGTCGACGTCCAGCTCGACGCGGTCGCCGCGCACCAGCTTGCCGCCCTCGTCGAGGTCGTAGAGGCCGATCGCGATGCGGTGCGGACGCAGCGTCGGCTCGCCCTTCGCACCCGCCGGAAGCGCCGGCGCCTCCTGGCGGATCGCGAACGACGTGATCGCACCGTCCGCGTCCGTCTCGATCTCCGGCCGCAGGACGTTGATACCGGCCGTCTCCAGCCACTTCTTCGACCAGGTCTTCAGGTCACGCCCTGAGGTCTCCTCCAGCGCGCCCAGCAGATCGCTCAGCCGCGTGTTCCCGTACGCGTGCTGCTTGAAGTACGCCTGCACACCGCTGAAGAACTCGTCCATGCCGACATACGCGACGAGCTGCTTCAGGACCGAGGCGCCCTTGGCGTAGGTGATGCCGTCGAAGTTGACCAGGACGTCGTCCAGGTCGCGGATGTCCGCCATGATCGGGTGCGTGGACGGCAGCTGGTCCTGGCGGTACGCCCAAGTCTTCTCCGAGTTGGCGAAGGTCGTCCAGGAGTGCGGCCAGCGGGACCCGGGCGCGTACGCCTGGCAGGCCACCGAGGTGTAGGTGGCGAACGACTCGTTGAGCCACAGGTCGTTCCACCACTCCATCGTCACGAGGTCGCCGAACCACATGTGGGCCAGCTCGTGCAGGATGGTCTCGGCGCGCCGCTCGTACGCCGCGTCCGTCACCTTCGAGCGGAACACGTACTGGTCGCGGATGGTCACCGCGCCCGCGTTCTCCATCGCGCCCGCGTTGAACTCCGGCACGAAGAGCTGGTCGTACTTCTTGAACGGGTACGCGTAGTCGAACTTCTCCTGGAACCACTCGAAGCCCTGGCGCGTCACCTCGAAGATCGCGTCCGAGTCGAGGAACTGCGCGAGCGAGGGCCGGCAGTAGATGCCCAGCGGCACGCTCTGGCCGTCCTTCTCGTACACGCTGTGGACCGAGTGGTACGGGCCGACGATCAGCGCCGTGATGTACGTCGAGATGCGCGGCGTCGGCTCGAAGGCCCAGACATCGTCCTTCGGCTCGGGCGTCGGCGAGTTGGAGATCACCGTCCAGCCGCTAGGCGCCTTCACGGTGAACTGGAAGGTGGCCTTCAGGTCCGGCTGCTCGAAGCTCGCGAACACGCGGCGGGCGTCCGGCACCTCGAACTGGGTGTAGAGATAGGCCTGGTTGTCGACCGGGTCGACGAAACGGTGCAGGCCCTCACCGGTGTTCGTGTACGCGCAGTCCGCGACGACCCGCAGCTCGTTCGGCCCCTGCAGCAGGCCCGGGAGCTTGATGCGCGAGTCGGCGAAGACCTCGGCCGGGTCCAGCGCGTCCCCGTTGAGCACGACCTCGTGGACCGTCGGCGCCACCAGGTCGATGAAGGTCTCCGCCCCGCCATCGGCCGCGTCGAACCGCACCGTGGTCACGGACCGGTAGGTGCCGCCCTCCTGCGCGCCGGAGAGGTCGAGATCGATCTCGTACGAGTCCACGGTGAGCAGCTTCGCCCGCTGCTGCGCCTCTTCACGGGTCAGATTCGTGCCAGGCACGCGGTCATCTCCTCGGATGCTGGTGGCGCCATCGTGTTTGTGGCGTTTGCCGCCAGTCTTCCACGCCGGCCGCCGCCACTCGATCAGGTATTCCTCTGCGCTTGCCGAGTAGACGGCATAAGCTGAGCCTTATGTTCGCGGCATGTGGGAGATCATCTTGCTGGAACCGGTCGAGGAGTGGTTCCTCGACCTCTGCCGGGACGACCCGGAGTCCGCGACCCGAGTCACCGAAGCGCTGGACCACCTCGCTCTCGAAGGTCCGACGCTCGGTCGGCCGATGGTGGACCGAATCCACGGCAGTGTGCTGCACAACCTCAAGGAGCTGCGGCCGGGTTCCAGCGGCGGCTCCGAGATCAGAATGCTCTTCGTCTTCGACGCCGAGCGCTGTGCCGTAATTCTGGTCGCCGGAGACAAGGCGGGGCAGTGGGCTCGGTGGTACGACGAGGGCATCGCGACCGCTGAGCGGCGCTACGGTCAGTATGTGGAAAGCAGGAAACGGGAGGGTCAGGCATGAAAGGGCGATCCTGGCGCGAGGTACGCGCCGAGGCGTTCGAGCGCCATCCGGAGCTGGATTCCGCCCAGGCCCGGCTCGACCGCGCCAGGATGCGGGCCGAGAACGTGGCCCGCATCCGTGGACATGAACTGGCCGCGCTACGGCGGGAGACCGGGCTGACTCAGAAGGACGTCGCGGCGGCGATCGGCGTCAGTCAGGCACGCGTGTCCCAGATCGAGAACGGCGAGGTGGACAGCCTGGACACCCTGCGTGCCTACGCCGCTGCACTCGGCGGTGAAGTCGCCGTCGTCATTCGCCGCGGTGATGTCTCTGTGCAGGTCGCATGACGCAAGTGCCGAGGGGGCGGCCACCGGGATTCGGTTGGGCCGCCCCCTCGGCAACGTACGACTGGCGGCTGAGCTATTAGCGGCTGAGCTCCGCCGCCACCAACTCCGCGATCTGCACCGCGTTCAGCGCCGCGCCCTTGCGGAGGTTGTCGTTGGAGACGAAGAGCGCGAGACCGTTCTCAACGGTCTCGTCGACGCGGATGCGGCCCACGTACGACGGGTCCTTGCCGGCCGCCTGGAGCGGGGTCGGGATGTCGGAGAGCTCCACGCCGGGGGCGTCGGAGAGCAGCTCCGTGGCCCGCTCCACGCTGATCGGGCGGGCGAAACGGGCGTTGACCTGCAGGGAGTGGCCGGAGAAGACCGGGACGCGCACGCAGGTGCCGGACACCTTGAGCTCCGGGATCTCGAGGATCTTGCGGGACTCGTTGCGGAGCTTCTGCTCCTCGTCGGTCTCGTTCAGGCCGTCGTCGACGAGGTTGCCCGCGAGCGGGAGCACGTTGAAGGCGATGGGGCGCTTGTAGACGCCCGGCTCCGGGAAGTCCACGGCCTCGCCGTCGTGCGTCAGCTTGTCCGCGTCGGCGATGACCTTCTGCGCCTGGCCGTGCAGCTCGGCGACGCCCGCGAGGCCAGAGCCGGAGACGGCCTGGTAGGTGGCGACGACGAGCGCCTCGAGGCCCGCCTCCTCGTGCAGCGGACGCAGGACCGGCATCGCGGCCATCGTCGTGCAGTTCGGGTTGGCGATGATGCCCTTGGGGCGGTTGGCGATCGCGTGCGGGTTCACCTCGGAGACGACCAGCGGGACCTCGGGGTCCTTGCGCCAGGCCGACGAGTTGTCGATCACGACCGCGCCCTGCGAGGCGACCTTCTCGGCCAGCGCCTTCGAGGTCGCGCCGCCCGCCGAGAACAGCACGATGTCCAGGCCCGTGTAGTCGGCGGTGGAGGCGTCCTCCACCGTCACCGGGGTGCCCTTCCAGTCGATCGTCGAACCGGCCGACCGGGCCGAGGCGAACAGGCGCAGCTCGTCCACCGGGAAGTCCCGCTCGTCCAGGATGCTGCGCATGACTGTGCCGACCTGACCGGTGGCTCCGACGATTCCGACCCTCACGAGGACTCCTTCTTGCATGCGTGTGGCTGAGCTGCGGGTGCGGCTCCATGATGCGTATGCCCCCGGCCGCTTTGCCAATCCATTGTCCGAGGGGCGGGACGGTTCGCGGACAGCGGGCCCCGGCCGAACGTTTCGGGCCGCCCCGGCGTCATAGGGGAAACGCAGGGAGGGGAGGGTGGCATTGCTGCGGCGAAAAGTCCGAACGGTCCGTGACGCGGATCCGCTGGACGCGGCCCAGGAGGACAGAGTGCGCGCGGTGCTGGCACTGGGCGGGGTGCCGTCCGCGGATCTGTCGGACGGGGTGCAGCAGGTCAGGCTCAGGCTGCTGGAACGGGCCGCGAAGGGAGAGGACGCCCCGCGCGACGTGTCCGCCTGGGCCGCGGTCGTCGCATCCAACCTGGCCATGGACTGGCACCGCGCACGCCGCCGCCAGGAGCGGCTCGGCGAGCGGCTGGCCGCGCTGCGGCAGGAGCACCCGGGAGGCGAGGAGACCCGGGTGCTCTCGCTCGCCGTGGCCCAGGGCCTCGACGAGCTGCCCGACAGCCAGCGCCAGGTCCTGGTGCTGCGCTTCTACGCCGACCTGCCGGTACGGGGGATAGCCGAGCAGCTCGGCATCCCCGAGGGCACGGTCAAGAGCAGGCTGCACACGGCGGTACAGGCCCTGCGGGCTCGGCTGCACGAGGAGGAGGTGGTGTGACGATGGCCGGACACGACGACGGACCCGAGTACGGCAGCGGGGGCGACGCCCTGCTGGCCGCGATCATGGACGAGCCCCTGTCCGGCGACGCCCGTGAGGACGCCGCCTTCATGGCCGAGTACCGGGCCGCTGTGGCGGATCTCACGACGCTGAGGGCCCAGCTGCGCGGCCTGGGGGACGCGCTGGCGGCGCCCGCGCACCACACCGGCCCGGCACGCACCTCTCCGGAGCGCACCGCTGCGCGCCCCTCCGCTTCGGCCTCCTCGGCGCCGGCAGGGCCCCGCCGGACCAGGCGCCCGTTCGCCATCGCGCTCGGCGCGCTCGCGGCCGCCTGCGCCGCCGCCATGCTGGGCGGTGTGGTCTGGCTCGGGATGAACCCACCGAGCGGCGCGAGCGACGCGTCGTCCGGAGCCGCCAAGGAGGCGGACAGCAAGGCCGGTGGCCAGTCCCGCTACTCCCCGGAGGCGCACATCGCCTGCTCCCGCGTCCTCGTCGAGGGAACGGTCGTCAGCCTCACACCGCTGGCCGACGGCGAGGTGAACGTCGTACTGAAGGTCAAGCGCTACTACCGGCCCGAGCGCTCGGTCAAGGAGCACCCGACGATCACCGTCACGCTTCACGGGTCGGCGCGCGAGGACCTGAAGCCGGGCGTGTACACGCTGGTACGCGTCCCGGTTCTGCCCGGCGACCGACAGGACTGGGAGGTCGGCTGGGGAGTGGGCGACGCACGCAAGGACATCGAGAAGGCGCTGCCCGGCGCGGCGGGGATGGAGTGCCCCGCGGGGGGAGACAGGACGGCCGGCGGCGACGTGCCGGACGACAGCTGAGCCGACGGGGGACCGGGGGAAGCGGAAGGGGCGGGCGCCCGTATGAGCGCCCGCCCCTCCCTGCGATCGGGGTCACCGTAAAGGCGTGACCCCAGGTCAACCCGTTACGGCGTGACCTTCTCGATCTTCACGCTGCCGACGCCCGCGACCGTGCCGCGCCCGTTCACCAGCCGTACCTCGCCGAAGAACTCGCGTCCCTCGGGAGCCGCCGCGTTCGCGACCACCTCGGCCGTGACGTCCGTCGACGCGCCGTGGCCGAGCTGGACCGCCTTCGACTCGTCGACCTTGACCTCACCCAGCGACGAGGAGAAGAAGACGTCGAGGTAGTCGTAGGCCGTCGAGCCGGCCGGGACGCCGTAGCCGTACACCTCGATGGTGTACGTGCCGGCGGCCGGCTCGGGGATGCTGACCGACTCCTCAGAGTCCCCGTCGGCGGACGAACCGACCTCCTCGCCTGCCTCGTCATAGACCACCAGGTCGAGGTCCGCCGCCGCGTCGGACACATTGCCGATCGCGACGTCGAGCCGCTCCGCGCCCTCGGGCACGACGACCGTGGTGGTCTGCGTCTCGCCCTCGGCGATGGTCGGCCGCGCGGCCTTCGAGGAGCCGAGCGGGCCGCCCTTCAGGGTGCCGTCGATCGCCGCGAAGCCGTTCGTCACCTTCCAGGAGACGGCGGCCGGGGTGCCGGCCTTGACCTCCGGGACCGTCTGCACGGCCGGGTCGAAGGCCGCGCCCAGCACGGTGACGTCGACCTTGTACGGGTTGTCGAGCAGCGGCGACGTACGGCGCGACTCGACCTCGATCTCCCAGACGCCCGCCTGCGGGTCCGCGTATGAGCGCACATCGGGGCGGCAGCCGTTGCCGTCGAGGTAGTTGTTGTAGCAGTACGGCGTGGAGGTGTTGTCGACCGGAACGCCGTACGGGTGGATCGCGATGAACCGGGTCTGGCTCGCGCCCTTCAGCCCGCCGATCGCGACCTCCAGCGTCTTCGCGCCCTCGGGCACCGTCACGAAGTACGACTTGGTGCTGTTGCGCTGCACCGAGCCGGACGAGGCGAAGGTGTACGAGCCGCTCGTCAGGTCGTTCGACACGACGACCGTGTTGAGGATCTGCTTGTCGACGCCCTCGGTGCTCGGGTCGTCCACCTCGAGGATCGCGCTGCGGACGCCCGAGTAGCGCGGCTTCGCGGCGATCTTGACGGTGACCGGCTTGTTCAGGCCGAGGCTGATCTCGTCCGGGCCGACGATCGAGAAGGTGTCACCCGAGTTGTTGGCCAGGGACAGCTCGTGGCGCACGACCCGGTCCGGGCCCGAGGTACGGGTGACCGTGACCTCGTAGACCTTCTTCTGGCCCAGCTTCAGGCCGCTCTCGCGGTCGTAGACGCCGGTGCCGACGCCGGGCTCCGCGAGGAACTGGTCGATGTTGGTGTCGACGGGCGCCTTCACCGTGTACTCGTTGGCGGTCGCGCCGTCCTTGACGGCCTCCCACGCGTCGGGCACATCGACCAGGCCCGCGCCCTCCTCGTACGCCTGCACCGCGGTGATGTGGTGGGCGGTGCTGGTCAGCGCGGTGCGCAGCTTCGCCGGGGTGAGGTCGATGCCCTTCGCCTTGGCGGCGGACAGCAGCAGCGCGGAGGCGCCGGCGGCCTGCGGGGACGCCATCGAGGTGCCCTGCAGCATGCCGTAGCCGGCCGGAAGGCTGTAGCCCGCCTCGGCGACCGGGGCGCCCGGCAGCCAGGTCTGGATGGTGTTGATCGCGGCGCCCGGCGCGGAGATCGTCGGGGTGAAGCCGCCGTCCTCACGCGGACCGCGCGAGGAGAAGGGGAACATGGCGTACTTCTTCTCCACGGCCGAGCCGTAGTTGGCGGCCCAGGTCTCCTTGGAGACGGCGGCGCCGACGGAGATCACCTTGTCGGCGAGCGCCGGGTCGCCGATCGTGTTCGCACCCGGGCCGGAGTTGCCGGCCGAGATGACCAGCTGCACGCCGTAGTCGTCGATGAGACGCGTGTAGAGGCGGGCGCGCGCGTTGTTGCCGTCGTTGAGCGCCGGCAGACCGCCGATGGACATGTTGACGATGTCCACGCCGCGGTTGATGACCAGGTCGGCCATGCCCTCGGTCAGCGCGATGTTGGTGCAGCCGCCCGACCAGGTGCAGGCACGGGACGAGACCAGCTTGGCGCCGGGCGCCTGGCCGTTCATCTTTCCGCCGAACAGGCTGTTGGCGGCGGTGATACCGGCCACGTGCGTGCCGTGCTCGCCCTCGATGACGCCGATGTTGACGTAGTCGGCCTTGTCGCCGGCCGCGTTGTAGACGACGTCCTTGCGGATCTCGGCGACGAACGGAATGCGCTCGGCGACCTCGGTGGACGGGTCGTCCTTGCCGAAGTAGCCGATCTGGAAGCCGTCCTTGTACGGCTTCATCGGCGTCTCGTCGGTGAAGTCCAGGTCGTCGTCGAGGTCGACGGTCATGGTGCCTGCGGCCGGGTCGTACAGCACGCCCCAGACGTCGGTGGTGTCGCCGTCCCTGTTCAGGTCGCCGGCCATGTCGCCGCCCGTGGTGGCGGCCTCGGCGAAGTAGTTGAACTTGTAGCTGCCCGCCGGGGCGGTGAACTTCTCGGTCCCCTGGCTCGCGGTGGTGATCGTGAACGCCGGACCGGAGACGGACGTGGTCATGCGGCGCCAGGTGCCGTCACCGTCCGAGACCGGGTCCGTGGCCGTCACCCAGTCGACGATCTTGCGCTCGCCGGTGGTGGTCTTCTGCAGCGCCGGGTGGCCCAGGTCGACACCGGAGTCCAGGATGCCGATGGTGATGCCGCGGCCGTCGTACGTCGGGTGGTCCTTCACGAAGTCCACCGAGCCCGTCTCGAAGGACGGGTTGTACGGGTTCTTGGCCGGGGTGTTCTTGCCGGGGGCGGCGTAGGTGCCCTCCGCGGCGGTACCGGCGCCCTTGGCCGTGTCGGCGGCCGGCGTCGGGTCGTCCAGCGGGATCTCCTGCTTGAGGTCGATCGCCTGGACGGAGGACAGCTTCTGGGCGGCCGCGATGGCCTTGTCCGCCTTGGCGGTGGGCACCGTGGCGCGGACGTAGCCGAGCTTGTCGATGGTCTTGCCGACGAGGCCGCCGTCGACGGCGTCGAGCTGCTCGGCGACCTGCTCGGTCTTGCCGGGCGTCGTCGCCACCATGAACGTGACGTTCTTGTCGCCGTCGGCCTTGGCCTCGGCGAGGAGTTCGGCGTCGGCCGAACCGAGCTTGTCGTCGGCCGACTTGACGGGCGCGTCGGCCGGTGCCGGCGTCGGGTCCGCGTCCGCGGAGAAGGCCATGGGTAGCGGCCCGGCCGCGGAGAGCGCGGCAACCAGGCCCGCGGCCACGACGACGCGGGCCACGCGTCTCGCACCGGACACGGGTGCGCGCTGGGGGTCGGAGGTCATCAGCATCCTTGTGGGTGAAGGTCCGGTCTCTCGCACAGGAGGTCTCTCGCACGGGAGTCCGGAATTCGGTGCCTGATGGCCGCTCAGCTTTACGTATGAGACCACTGTTTGTGGAGTTTTTGCCTGTGGCGGGTTGGCTTCATGGCGTACTTCCGCCATACGCCATGGGGGCAATGACGGGTGATAAGGGGATTTGGACCGTGTGACGCGCGTAGGCGGGCTCAACGGGCGTACGTCCAAAGGGCGTGTGAAGAAGGGCCCGCCGGGGCCTAACGTCTGTCCATGCAGAAGGAACTGAGGGTGGCGGCCTACGCCGTGTGCGTGAGGGAAGGTCAGATGCTGCTCGCCCGCTGGGTGGCGGGCGACGGCAGCAGGCACTGGACGCTGCCGGGCGGGGGCATGGACCACGGCGAGGACCCTTACGACACAGTGATCCGAGAGGTCGACGAGGAGACCGGCTACACGGTTCAGCCGGCGGCGCTGCTCGGTGTCCACTCCGTGCTGCGCCGCTATCCGCGCAGGCTCGGCACGGTCGCCGACTTCCACGGGCTGCGCATCGTCTACGAGGCGCAGATCACCGGCGGCTCCCTGCGGTACGAGGAGGACGGCTCCACGGACATGGCCGCCTGGCACGGGCTGGACGATGTGCCGCGGCTGCAGCGCGTCGAGCTCGTCGACATCGCACTGCAGATGTGGCGGGAGAGGCCGGCCGACGGCCATACGGTGCCGGAGCGCCGCAGCTGACTCGAGCAGCCTCGAGCCGGCTCCACTACCCCGGAAAGTGAACGTGGAGTGACCGCTTCCCCTCCGCCCGGAGAGGGGCCAGTGTCACGCCGGGTAGTCCAAGATCCACGTACGGCGATCGGCGCTGCCCGTTGCCGCCGAGTTAACGCGCAGGTCATCCCGCCTGCCAACGATCCAGTGGAAGCGGGGAGTTCACACACCGGGCTCCCCGTGCCCACTGCCGACGCGTTTCGCACTCGGGGAGACCGCGCCATGTCGCGCATACGCTCTGTGGCCACCGCCACTGCCGCCGCCACCGCCGTCAACCGCCGTACGCTGCTAGCCGCCACCGGAGCGGTGTCCCTGTCCGCGGGCATCGGCTACGCGCTCCGCCCCGGCAGCGCGCAGGCCGCGGCCGCGGTCCCGACGGGTGTCACCGCGGTCTCGCGCAAGGCGCCCGCCGCACCGCTCGCCCCGTACGAGGAGGGCACCACCCTCGCCACTGTGTCGGCGCCCCGCTCCGGAGCGTCCGGCTACCGGCGCCTCGGCGACGGCCCTGCCTGGAAGCGCGTCGTACGGTCCGATCTTGCCGCCCCCAGGTCCGGCCGCATCGAACGGCGCACGGCGCTCGCCGCCTTCGTGCAGTTCACCGATCTCCACCTCGTCGACGTCCAGCACCCGCTGCGCTACGAGTACCTGCGTTCCCAGACCGCCAGCGCCTGGCGACCGCAGGAGGCCCTCTCCGTGGCCGGTGCGATCTCCCTCGTGGAACGCGTCAACGCGCTGCGCGGCGCCCCCGCCACCGGAGCGCCGCTGCACTTCGTCATGACGACCGGCGACAACACCGACAACAACGCCCGCTCCGAGCTCGAGTGGTTCCTGAAGACCATGAGCGGCGGCCGCATCACGCCCAACACCGGCGATCCCCGCCGCTACGAGGGCGTGCAGAACTCGGGCCTGAAGCTGTACTGGCAGCCCGACGAGACCCTGCGCGACGCGGACAAGCAGCTCGGGTTCCCGCGCATCGACGGGTTCCTGGAGGCAGCCATCCGCGAGGTGCGCAGCCCGGGCCTCAACCTCCCCTGGTACTCGACGGTCGGCAACCACGACGCGCTGCCGGGTGGCTGCTACGCGCCCGGCGACTCCTTCTTCGCCGACTTCGCCGTGGGCGGCCGCAAGCTGATGACGCTGCCCGAGGCGCAGGGCGCGGCCATCTGGAAGAACGTCCAGAAGGGCGGCGACCCCAAGGGCGCGGCCTTCAGGGACGTACTGAAGAGCGAGGCGCGGCACATGCGCTCCGTCACCCCGGACGAGTCCCGGGCGCCCTTCACCCCGGCCGAGTACCTCAAGGCGCACCTCGACCCCGCCCACACCGGCCCCGGCCCGTTCGGTCACGGCTACACCGCCGCCAACCTCGCCGCCGGTACCCAGTACTACTCCTTCCGCATCGCCGACGACGTGCTCGGCATCAGCCTGGACACGACCGACCCCGGCGGCCACTACGAGGGTTCGCTCGGCACGGCCCAGCTGAAGTGGCTGGAGCGCACCCTGAAGGCGCACAAGGACGAGTACGTCATCGTCTTCAGCCACCACACCAGCACGACGATGCGCAACCTGAACCACGACCCCGCGCGCGGGGGCGAGGCCCGGCACGGCGGCGACGAGGTCCTCGCGCTGCTGGGCCGCAACCGCAACGTCCTGGCCTGGGTCAACGGCCACAGCCACAAGAACAAGATCACGCCGCACGGCACCCTCTGGGAGATCTCCACGGCCTCCCACATCGACTTCCCGCAGCTGGCCCGCGTGATCGAGCTGGTGGACAACAACGACGGCACGATCTCGCTGTTCACCACGCTGATCGAGTCCGCCGCCCCGCACGCGACCGACTTCACCGACCTCTCCCAGACGGGCCTCGCCGCGCTCTACCGGGAACTGTCCTTCAACGCACCGGGCGCCCGCTCGACGCTGTCGGGCACGCCGGGGGACCGCAACACGGAGCTGGTCCTCAAGAAGGCGTGACGCCCAACGGTGAAGGGGCGGGCCCGTCCTGCGGGCTCCGCCCCTTCACTCAGTCCCCTTCGGGCCCTCGGCACCTCAGCGGGGCAGCACCACCACATACGCCGCGGGATCGCGGTCGACAGAGGCCATGAGCGCCGTCCGTACGACCGTCGCCTGCTGCTCGAGCGAGTCGCGCAGCTTCTTCGGCGTGAGGTGGACGACGGTGATGCCGAGCCGCTCCAAGTGCTCGCGCTTGCGGGCGTACTCGGACCACAGGGCGTCCTCGTCCTGTCCGGGAGCCCGGGTGTCCAGCTCGACGGCCACCGCCTGGTCGGGCCAGTAAGCGTCCACGCCGCCGAGGTGCGGACCGCCCGGCAGACGCAGGTCGACGTTCCACAGCGGGTCGGGCAGCCGGTGCTCGCGCACCATCCGGTACAGCCGGTCCTCGGCGACGGCCCGCCCCTCGGCGAGCAGCGACTCGACGGCGTCGATCACGTGCGGCCGGTCCAGCAACTGTGCCTGGGCCAACTCCCTTACGACCGCTGCCGGGTCGCAGTGGCCGCCGCGTACGGCCTCGGTGAGCAGACGGCGTACCGCATCGGCGTCCGGCAGCTGCGCGACCGCGTCGACGAGGGCTCGCGGCACGGGTGCCACCGGCAGGCCGGTGACCTGTTCCGCGACGGGCAGTTCGGCCGCGCGGACCAGCCGGGCGAAGCCGGTCGAGCGCAGCCGGCGGGTGCGCGGCACGAGGACGTCGATGCGGTTGAGCGAGAGCAGCGGAGGAGCGGACGGGAGACGGTGCAGCGTGAGCGCCGCCAGGCCCGTGATCATCGCGTCGCCGTAGACGATCCGCTGCTGACCCGGGCTGTGCGGCTCGCCCGGAGCGGGCTGCGCGGGGACGGTGTCCGCGGCGCGGCGGGGGGACGCGTTCCCCGCGTACAGCAGCACGGCGTGCAGGCGTTCCTCGCTGGTGGGGGGCCCGGAGTGGAGTAGTTGGACGCCGGGCAGGAGCTGCTGCCAGGGTCCGCCGGGCCGGCAGCGGGCGTTCGTCTCCGCGCCGGAGACACCGTGCGCCCGGAGCTGCGCGGTGCTCATCACGCGCAGCCGGACGTCGGAGAGTGCGGGGCGGAGCAGAGGGCGGGGGGAGAGCGGGGCGTTGTGGTTCATGCCCCCGGACTTTCCCATCGCCTCTCGGCCCTTGAACCGCTGTTACGCAGCCGTCGAAAAACCCGGACAACCTCGCCCTAAAGTACAAAGGTTCGACGCCCGAAACCCGCTGGTCCATTCGGGGTTACGGCCCTGGGTACCCGCGTTCGGTAACCGTGGTGGCAAACACACAAACAGGGGGCGCGCCGCGTCGCTGACCGTTGTGTGCAGGCGTTCCGCAGGGCGATGGGGGTTTCCCTGCTCGAGCGAAGCCGAGAGCTTGGGGGAGGGTGGGCACAACCCCCCGGCAACGGCGCCAGGGGGTCGTACCTCAGCCGAGAACTACAGCGTCCCGCCGGCAGCGGCGTCACACGCCTGCCCCCGCAAGGCACGCGCAAGATCGTCCCGAGCCTCGACAACAAGCCTCCGCAGAGCAGGGGCGGAGCCCAGATGCCCCTCCAGCCACGCATCCGCCGCAGCAACCGTCTCGGAAGAGTCCTGCAACCCCGGGAACAACCCCCGCACCACATCCATCCCGATCTGAATGGACCGCTCGCTCCACACCCGCTCGATCGCATCGAAGTACTTCGCGGCATACGGCGCGAGAGTCCCCCGCTGCGACGGCTGCGCGAACCCCGCGATCGTCGCCTCGACGAGCGCGTTCGACAGCGCGTCGGACTCGACCACGGCGGCCCAGGCCTGCGCCTTGACCGCAGCCGAGGGCCGCGCCGCCAGGCACCGCACCTGGTGCCGCTTGCCCGACGCCGTGTCGTCGCGGACGAGCTCCGCCGCGAGCACGCCCTCGTCGGCGACCCCGTACGCGGCGAGCGGCTCGAGGAACGCCCAGCGCAGCTCCTGGTCGACCTCCAGGCCCTCCAGCCTCTCGGTGCCCTCCAGCAGATCCCGGAGGAACTGCAGATCGGACCCGCTCGACGCGACGGCGGCGAAGAACCGTGCCCAGGCCAGCTGGTGCTGGCTGCCCGGCTCGCCGAGCCGCAGCTCCCGCAGCGCTGCCTCGGCGAGCTGCAGACCGCCCTCCTCGCGCCACGCGGGCGCCGCGTAGTGCACATGCGCCGACTGCGCCCAGGCGTGCAGCATCTGCAGGACGCCGATGTCGGACTCCCGGCCCCCGAACCGCAGCACGAGCCCGATGAACTCACGCGCGGGCATCAGCGCGTCGCGCGTCAGATTCCACAACGCAGACCAGCACAGAGCCCGCGCAAGGGGGTCGGTGATGTCGCCGAGGTGCTCCCGCAGCGTGGCCAGCGAGTTCTCGTCGAAGCGGATCTTGCAGTACGTCAGGTCGTCGTCGTTGACCAGCACGAGGTCCGGGGCGTCCGCGCCTGCCAGTTCGGCGACGACCGTCCGCGCCCCGTCGACATCGGTCTCCACGCGCGCGTACCGCTCCAGATCGCCTTCCGCGGTCAGCCGGTAGAGGCCCACCGCCACCCGGTGCGGCCGCAGGTCCGGATGCGACTCGGGCGCCTCCTGGACGACGGCCAGCTCGCTGACGCGGCCGTCGGAGTCGAGCAGCACCTGTGGGGTCAGGGAGTTGACCCCGGCGGTCTGCAGCCACGCCCGCGACCAGGCCGTCATGTCCCGCCCGGACGTCTCCTCCAGGACCGACAGCAGATCGCCGAGCTGCGTGTTCCCGTACGCATGCCGCTTGAAGTAGCGCCGCGAGCCCTCCAGGAAGGCGTCCTGCCCGGCATACGCCACCAGCTGCTTGAGGACGGAGGCGCCCTTGGCGTACGTGATGCCGTCGAAGTTCAGCTTGGCGTCCTGCAGATCGCGGATGTCGGCCGTGACCGGGTGCGTGGAGGGCAGCTGGTCGGCCCGGTACGCCCACGCCTTGCGGCGGTTGGCGAAAGTGATCCAGCCGTCCTTGAAGCGCGTGGCACCGACCAGCGAGAACGCGCCCATGAAGTCCGCGAAGGACTCCTTCAGCCACAGGTCGTCCCACCACTGCATGGTGACCAGGTCGCCGAACCACATGTGCGCCATCTCGTGCAGGATGACGTTGGCGCGGCCCTCGTACGCCGCCTGCGTCACCTTGCCGCGGAAGATGAACTCCTCGCGGAAGGTCACACAGCCCGGGTTCTCCATCGCGCCCAGGTTGTACTCGGGCACGAACGCCTGGTCGTACTTCCCGAAGGGGTACGGGTAGTCGAAGTGGTCGTGGAAGAAGTCCAGGCCCTGCTTGGTGACGAGGAAGACGTCGTCCGCGTCGAAGTGCCGGGCGAGACCCTTGCGGCACAGCGCGCCGAGCGGGATCTCCAGCGTCGTACCGTCCTCGAACGTACGCGTGTAGGTGTCCGTCACATAGTGGTACGGGCCGGCCACGACCGCCGTGATGTAGGTGGAGATCGGCTTGGTCTCGGCGAAGTGCCAGACGCCGTCCTTGTGCTCGCCGACGCCGTTGGACCACACCGTCCACCCGGCCGGGGTCTGCACCTCGAAGCGGAAGGGTGCCTTGAGGTCCGGCTGCTCGAAGTTCGCGAAGACGCGGCGGGAGTCGGCGGGCTCGTACTGCGTATAGAGGTAGACCTCGCCGTCCTCCGGGTCGACGAAGCGGTGCAGGCCCTCACCGGTGCGGGAGTAGGCGCACTGCGCGTCCACGACCAGCTCGTTCTCGGCGGCGAGGTCCTCCAGCGTGATCCGGGAGCCGTCGAAGACCGCGACGGGGTCGAGGTCCCTGCCGTTGAGGGACACGGCCGTGACGCTCGGCGCGATCAGGTCGGCGAAGGTCGTCGCGCCCGGCTCGGCGCAGCGGAACCGGATCGTGGTCACGGAGCGGAACGTGCGCGGCTCCTGCTCGCTCCCGCCGACCGCGGAGCGCAGGTCGAGCTCGACCTCGTACCCGTCGACGGACAGCAGCGCGGCCCGCTCGCGGGCCTCGTCGCGGGACAGATTCTCACCGGGCACGGGCACTCCTTCGAAGGTCGGCGGAACAGGGCCGATCCTCTCACCCGGGAATGCGCGGAGGGCCGACGGTGTTTGCCTCCGCACGTGCCATAAGCGTCCGCATGAGGAGAGCCATGACCGAGAAGACCCCTGTCGACTTCTGGTTCGACCCACTGTGCCCCTGGGCCTGGATGACCTCCCGGTGGGTCCTGGAAGTGGAGAAGGTCCGCGACATCGAGGTCCGCTGGCATGTGATGAGCCTGGCCGTCCTCAACGAGCCGAAGATCGACGAACTGCCCGAGGAGTATCGCGAGATGCTCGCGACGAAGGCCTGGGGGCCGGTCCGGGTGGTCATCGCCGCGCAGCAGGAGCACGGGCCCGAGGTGCTCGGCGACCTCTACACCGCGATCGGCACGCGGGTCCACAACCAGGGCCAGGGCATCGAGAAGGACGTCATCGCCGCCGCACTGAAGGACGTCGGCCTGCCCGACTCCCTCCTCGACCACTGGGACTCCACCCCGTACGACGCCGAGCTGCGCGCCTCCCACAAGGAGGGCATCGACAAGGTGGGCCAGGACGTCGGCACGCCGGTCATCGCCGTACCCGGCGCGGACGGCGAGCAGATCGCGTTCTTCGGCCCGGTCGTCACTCCGGCCCCGAAGGGCGAGGAGGCGGCGAAGCTGTGGGACGGCACCCTCCTCGTCGCCTCGGTCCCGGGCTTCTACGAGATCAAGCGCACGCGCACCAAGGGGCCGGACTTCAGCAACCTGTAGGACCGGGCAGAGGGGCTCGTGGCCACCCTGCAGGTAGCACAGGGTTCCAAGGCACGAGGCCCAAGGCTCGCGGCAGCACAAAGCCCTCGCACGGAC
The DNA here is from genome assembly GCF_040295225.1 of Streptomyces sp. NPDC002896. NCBI lineage: Bacteria > Bacillati > Actinomycetota > Actinomycetes > Kitasatosporales > Streptomycetaceae > Streptomyces > Streptomyces sp. NPDC002896. Next base: position 548,278 of record NZ_JBEOVA010000001.1, read on the forward strand.
CGACCTCCGTGCGAGGGCTGCTTTGTGCCAGTGCGCCGTGCGCAGTGCGCGCGGATCAGTGCTTGGCCCGCGCCCTCTGCCACGCGTAGCCGACGACCGCCAGGCACAGCGTCATCCCGCCGGTCGAGTACAACTGCACCCGGGTGTCCGCCTGACGTGCCATCAGGACGAAGATCGCGGCCATTCCGGCGAGCGCGACCCAGGTCAGCCACGGGAACGCCCACATCCGCACGACCAGCTTCTCGGGGGCCTCGCGCTCCAGCCTGCGGCGCATCAGCAGCTGGGAGGCGGCGATGAAGAACCAGACCACCAGGATGACCGCGCCGATCATGTTCAGCAGCCAGGCGAACACGTCGTCGGGCCGCCAGTAGCTGAGCACCACGCAGACGAAGCCGAAGACGCAGGACGCCAGCACGGCCACGCGCGGCACGCCGCTCGAGACCCTGCCCAGCGCCTTCGGGCCCTGGCCGCGCGCGACCAGCGAGTACGCGATGCGGGACGAGCCGTAGATGTTGGCGTTCATCGCGGAGAGCAGAGCGACCAGCACGACCACGTTCATCAGCTGCCCGGCGCCCGGGATCCCGAGGTGGTCGAGCGTCGCCACGTACGGGCCCTTCTCGACGACCGCCTTGTCGTCCCACGGCACCAGCATGACGATGACCGCCATCGAGCCGATGTAGAAGAGCGCGATGCGCCACATCGCGGTGCGCACGGCCTTCGTGACGCCCTCGACGGGCTTCTCGGACTCGGCGGCCGCGATGGTCACCGTCTCGATGCCGCCGTACGCGAAGACGGAGGCGAGCAGGCCGATGACCAGGCCCTCGCCGCCGTTGGGCAGGAAGCCGCCGTCGCCGGTGAGGTTGCTCGCGCCGGGCGCGTCGGTGCCGGGCAGGACGCCCAGGATCGCCAGGACGCCGAGTACGAGGAACAGCGTGATCGCGCCGACCTTGAGCGCGGCGAACCAGAACTCGAACTCGCCGAAGTTCTTCACGGCCGCCAGGTTCGCCACGCAGAAGACGACCATGAACAGCGCCACCCACGCCCACTCGGGCGTACCGGGCAGCCAGCCGCTGACGATCTTCGCGGCACCGATGCCCTCCAGCCCCACGGCCGTGCAGAGCAGCACCCAGAACGACCAGCCCGCGGTGAAGCCCGCCCACGGCCCGATCGCCCGCTCCGCATGCGCGGAGAACGAGCCCGACGACGGATACGCGGCCGACATCTCGCCGAGCATCCGCATCACGAGCATGACGAGGAGGCCCGACACCGCGTAGGCGATGACGATGGACGGGCCCGCGGCCGCGATGCCCGCACCCGATCCGACGAAGAGCCCGGCGCCGATCACGCCGCCGAGAGCGATCATCGACAGATGCCGCTGCTTGAGGCCGTGCGAGAGCGAGTCGCCGGCAGCGGCGGCGCCCTCGGAACGGGGCGGGGTGTCGGCCGGCGAAGGCTCGACGGACGGGGTGGTCCGAGACATGGGTGGGTTGTCCGTAACGTGAGACGGCGTTTCCGACGGCACAGTGTGAACGCCGTCCCCGCTCAAACGAAGATCATGACCGATATGCGGACGCCTGCTGTGCGGAGCGTAAGCGACGGCATGCTGTGTGCGATCACATGGGCAGCCATGGCTTCACAGGTGCGGCCATGGGTTCGCATGGGCGGCCATGGCTCAAGGACAGCCGGGTGGGCAGCCGGGTGGGCCTGAAAGGAGAGGGGCCCACCCGGCGGGCAGTCAGGCCGCCCGTCGCCGCTCCACCAGCTCCCGGACACCCGCACACAAGAGCACGAACGCTGCCGCCCCCGCCGACCACAGCACCTGCGGCCGCGCCCCGTCGTCCGTCAGCATCAGCCCGAGCACGGCCGCCATCCCGGCCAGGGCCGCCCATGTCAGCCACGGGAACGCCCACATCTTCAGCACCAGCCGCTCCGGCGCCTCCCGTTCGATACGCCGCCGCAGCCGCAGCTGCGACACCGCGATCAGCGCCCAGACGAACAGCAGCACGGCGCCGACCGCGTTCAGCATGTAGAGGAAGACCGAGTCCGGCCACTCGAGATTGAGCAGGACGGAGACGAAGCCGAACGCCACGGACGCGAGCACCGCGCGCCGCGGAACCCCGCCCCGGTCCACCCTGAGCAGCGCCTTCGGCGCCTCACCGCGCTCGGCCAGCGAGAAGACCATGCGGGACGAGCCGTACAGATTCGCGTTCAGCGCCGACAGCAGCGCGACGAACACCACGATGTTCATGATCGTGCCCGCGGACGGCACCCCGATCGAGTCCAGCACCTTCACATACGGGCTGAGTCCCGCCCGCTGCGCCGTCCAGGGCAGCACCGTCACGATGACCAGCATCGACCCGACGTAGAAGAAGAGGATCCGGTACACCGCGCTGCGCACCGCCCGCGCGACCGAGCGGGCCGGGTCGTCGGACTCGGCCGCGGCGATCGTCACCACCTCCAGGCCGCCGAAGGCGAAGACGACCGCGAGTACGCCCGAGACGACCCCCTCCCAGCCGTGCGGCAGGAACCCGCCGTGGCCCGTCAGATTCGTCAGTCCCACGGGATCGGTGTCCGGCAGCAGTCCGAAGATCGCGAGCAGGCCCAGCACGAGGAAGAGCACGATCGCGGCGACCTTGAGCGCGGCGAACCAGAACTCGAACTCGCCGAAGTTCTTCACAGCGGCGAGATTGACCCCCGTGAAGACCACCATGAAGATCAGCACCCAGGTCCACTGCGGCACCGACGGCACCCAGCCGTGCGCGATCGTCGCCGCGCCCGTCGCCTCCACGGCGAGCACGACCACGAGCATGAACCAGTACAGCCAGCCGACGGTGAACCCCGCCCACCGGCCGAGCGCCCGCTCCGCATGCACCGAGAACGCCCCCGACGCGGGCATCGCCGCCGACATCTCGCCGAGCATCCGCATCACGCACATCGCCAGGGCGCCCGCCAGCAGATACGACACCACGATCCCCGGCCCGGCCACGGCGATCCCCGCCCCGGAACCGACGAACAGCCCCGCACCGATCACACCGCCAAGGCCGAGCATGGTCAGATGCCGCTGCTTGAGCCCGCCCGCAAGGGGTTCCTTCTCCTCACCCAGGGGTGCGGCGGTGGTGGAGGTCGGCCCCGCGACCGCGGTCCGGGCCTGATCGGGCGGTTCGTTGTGCATGTGCGGCTCGTGCCCTCGCGGCTCTGGGAGGCCGAGTGTCCGGCAGTTCGTGCCTCCATGGCGGTGTCCCGGCCGATTGGCGAGACCCTACAGTCTCTCCGCCCGCCACCCGCCGACGCAAAACGGACCATACGCGGATGGCCACGGTGACCAGCATCACGCCGCCAGACGCATACCCGGGGCCCTTTGTGCAGAGCCCACCAAACGCTGGATCCACCCTTTGTCAGCCGCTGACGGTGATCACCGCCAGGCCACTGGGATAGCGTCACCGTGTCCCACTGCCGTCACCCAGCGGAGTCCCGATGAGCACTGCTGCCGTCTCCACCCGTCCCGGCGAGGTCCTCGCCGACCTGCTCCCCGCATCCCGTGTCCGGGACATCGCGCTCGTGCTCGGCGGTGCCGCGCTCACCGGGATCGCGGCCCAGATCGCGGTGCCCGTCCCGGGCTCGCCCGTGCCGGTGACCGGACAGACCTTCGCCGCGCTGCTCGTCGGCACCGCCCTCGGCGCAGGCCGCGGCTTCCTCTCGCTCGCCCTGTACGCCCTCGCCGGCATGGCCGGTGTGCCGTGGTTCGCCCAGGGCACCTCCGGCGCGACCGCCCCCTCCTTCGGTTACATCCTCGGCCTGCTCCTGGCTGCCACCCTGGTCGGCGCGCTGGCCCGCCGCGGCGGCGACCGCTCCGTACTCCGCACCGCCGGCACCATGCTGCTCGGCGAGGCCGTCATCTACGCGATCGGCGTCCCGTACCTGGCCCTCGCCACCGGAATGAGCCTGACCCAGGCCATCGCCGCCGGACTCACTCCGTTCCTGATCGGCGACGCCCTGAAGGCGGTCCTCGCGATGGGCGCGCTGCCCGCCGCCTGGAAGCTGGCAGAGCGCCGCGGCTGACACCCGCCGCTCACGCTGAGCAGATACGACGAAGCCCCCGCGGTGAGGACCGCGGGGGCTTCGTACGTTGCAGCAGGACGGAGCGGAACGGAGGCGAAGCGTCCTCAGACCTTGGCCCGCTGGACCTTCTGCCGCACCACGGCGATGGCCACGACGACGGCCGCGACGAGCAGTGAGAGCAGCACGGTCTCGCGTCCGTCGTGCGCGGTGTCGGTGAGCATGTAGCCGAGGACGAACACGATCAGGGCGATCGTCGCCCAGGTGAGGTACGGGTA